>JAYRJH010000156.1:0-6614 GCA_041906415.1 Sphingomonas sp.
AGCCGAAGATCAATATTATGCTGCCGCGGATAACATCGATATGGCAGCGTGACTCACAACCCAACGCCTCCGGCAGACCCGGCGCGGTTCAGCTCCAACGCTGATCGGTGTTGCGTTCGGACTGATCGGAAGAATCGGCAAGGCAGCATGGGCGGCATTGGCGATCTTATTCTGCGCGTTAGTCATTGCGCTTGACGCTGGTTTGCCGGGCGTTGGGATTCCTTACGCCATAGGCATTATTCTCACCGCAGTCGTTACATCGCTACCGGTCAGGTGGTTGCCCCGTTATTGGAACGTTCAGCCTGTCGCAGATTGCATGATGGGCGTCTATCTCACGCACATTCTATCGTTACACATAGTTAGCAGGATCACCGGAAATGGTATTATCTGACGGTCTCCTTGGCTTTTGCTTTTGCCTTGCTTGCAGTATGGTTCGCGCGCCGACTGGTTCCTGCAAGCAAATTGGTGCTTGGCTAGGAAGATGATCGGCACGCCGCATCGTCTGTTCCCATGCACTATCGGCTTCTCATCGGCATGGCGCGGTGGCAATGACGATCGCGCCCGCCCGAAATGCAAAAACCCGGCCTCGAAAGACCGGGTAAAAACCCTCATATCCCTATGAAATCACGGAAGAATGGTGGAGCCGAGGGGGATCGAACCCCTGACCTTCGCAATGCCATTGCGACGCTCTCCCAGCTGAGCTACGGCCCCATTCCGTCCGGGAAGCGCCCCCTAGCCGGGCGCCGCGGGCTTGGCAAGCGGATGTTTCGCCGCTTGCCCGAAAAAATCAGTTTTCGTCGTCGTCACTCGACGTTTCCACGCCGAGATCGTCGTCACCGCCCAGATCGACCTCGTCGTCGGCGGAGGGCTCTTCGTCCTCGCCGGTGTCCAGATCGACATCGACGTCGTCGCCCGCCAGATCGGTGTCGGCCTCGCCCTTATTGGTTTTGGCTTCCTCGAAAGGCAGCGGCTGCTTGGATTTCAGGATCGGCTCCGGCTCCCACGCATAGCCGCAGGCGATGCAGGTGACGGGTTCGTCCTTGGTGAGATCGTAGAAGCGCGTGGCGCATTTCGGGCAAGTTCGCTTGGTGCCCCATTCCGGCTTTATCATGCCGTGCAAAACCTTTCGGATGGGTGGGTCAACAGGGCTTCCCCTGCAAAGTGGCGCGCGCCTTGCCATAGCGTAACCCGGCTGGCAAGGCCGCGCGAACATGGCACATGCAGCTACCCCACAACCGGTCACGATAAATCCCGCTTCCGCGCTCAGGGGACGCATCCGCGTGCCGGGCGACAAATCGATCAGCCATCGGGCGCTGATGCTCTCCGCGCTGGCGGTGGGCGAAAGCCGCGTCGAAGGGCTGCTGGAGGGCGAGGACGTGCTCGCCACCGCCGCTGCGATGCGGGCGATGGGCGCTCGGATCGCGCGCGGGGAAGACGCCATCTGGCGCATCCATGGCGTGGGCGTCGGCGGGCTGCTCCAGCCCGAGGCGGCGCTCGACATGGGCAATTCGGGCACCTCGACCCGGCTGTTGATGGGGCTGGTGGCGAGCCATCCGATCACCACCACCTTCGCCGGCGACGCATCGCTGTCTTCGCGGCCTATGCAGCGGGTGATCGGCCCGCTTTCGCAAATGGGGGCCGAATTCTCCCCCTCCCCCGGCGGTCGCCTGCCGCTGATGGTGCGCGGCGCCTGCCCGGCCGTACCGATCACCTACACGCTGCCGGTCGCCTCCGCGCAGGTGAAGTCCGCGTTGCTGCTGGCGGGGCTGAACACGCCGGGCACCACCCGCGTGATCGAGCCGGTGGCGACGCGCGATCATAGCGAGCGGATGCTGGCCGGCTTCGGCGCCACGCTCTCCGTCGAGCAGATGCCGGAAGGTCGCCTGATCGCGATCACCGGCGAGGCCGAGCTGAAACCGCAATCGATCGTCGTGCCGGGCGATCCCTCCTCGGCCGCTTTCTGGCTGGTCGCCGCCTCGATCGTTCCGGGCAGCGACGTGGTGGTGGAGAATGTCGGCATGAACCCGACGCGCAACGGCATCGTCACGGCGCTGCGCATGATGGGGGCGGACATCGCGGAGATCGATTCGCGCATCGTTGGCGGAGAGCCGGTGGCGGACCTGCATGTCCGTCACGCGCCGCTCAGGGGGATAGAGGTGCCACCCGATCTCGCGCCTTCGATGATCGATGAATATCCCGCCTTGTTCGTCGCCGCCGCCTTCGCGCAGGGCCGCACGGTGGCGCGGGGCGCGGAGGAACTGCGCGTCAAGGAATCCGATCGCATCGCCGTGATGAAGGCCGCGCTGGAGGCCAATGGCGTTTCGCTGATCGAGCATGAGGACGGACTGTCGATCGACGGCACGGGCGGCGATCCGATTCCCGGCGGCGCTCGCATCGCCTCGAAACTGGATCATCGTATCGCGATGAGCATGGCCGTCGCTGGACTTCGCGCGCGCGCGCGCGTGAGTATCGATGATGCGGCGCCGGTCAGGACGAGCTTCCCGACCTTCTTCGCATTGCTGGAATCACTGGGGGGAAGCGTCCTTTGGCAGGACAATCAGGCATGATTATCGCGGTGGACGGGCCGGCGGCGTCCGGCAAGGGAACGATCGCGCGGGCGCTGGCGAAACATTATCATCTGCCGCACCTCGATACCGGGCTGCTCTATCGCGCGGTGGCGTTGACGGTGATGCAGCACGGGTTCGACCCTTCGAAGGAAGCCGATGCGATCGCCGCCTGCGGGTTCGACGACCTGATACTGGGCGATCCGGAATTGCGCGATGACGAGGTCGGCAAGGTCGCCTCGATCATCTCCGCGCATCCGCTGGTGCGCGCGGCGCTGCTGCAGCGGCAGAAGAGGTTCGCGCATCAGGAGGGCGGCGCGGTGCTCGACGGACGCGATATCGGCACGGTGATCGCGCCGGACGCGGACGCCAAATTGTTCGTGCAGGCCACACCCTCCATCCGCGCCCGCCGCCGCCATGCGGAGCTTCAGGCCGGCGGTTCGACCGCCAGCTTCGATCAGGTGCTGGCGGATATCCGCGCGCGCGATCAGCGCGATTCCTCGCGCAGTGCCGCCCCCCTCGTGCCGGCGAACGACGCGGCGCTGCTGGACACCAGCTTCCTCTCGGTGGAAGCGGCTGTCCAGAAAGCGATCGACCTGGTCGAGGCGCAGCGCGCGCGCGTCCACGGATGATCGCCCGCGAATCCATGCCGTTCCACCGCATCCGGCCGCTTGCTGCTTGTGGATAAGTGCAAGTTGCGCTAAGGCGCGCGCGTTCGGCGGGCCGGGGCCTGCGGAGGCACGGCGCGGAGGTTCACCTCTCGCGCCCTTTTCGCATTTGGCGTTCTGGTCCTCCCAGGTCTTCTCCGTCGGATGCCGCATCGGCATGGGGCCTTTGCGGCGGTGAAGGCCAAGACCAGCGGATTCAACCGCTTGGCCCGAAACGACTTTAAGGAATACGAGCTTTATGGCCTCTACGGCAAATCCCACGCGCGACGATTTCGCGGCGATGCTCGATGACATGTTCGGCGGCGCCGACAGCTTCGAGGGCCGCGTGGTGCACGGCACCGTCACCGGCATTGAGAACGACATGGCCGTCATCGACGTCGGTCTCAAGAGTGAAGGCCGCGTGCCGCTGCGCGAGTTCGCCGCCCCCGGCCAGAAGGCCGAGTTGAAGGTCGGCGACGAAGTTGAAGTCTATGTCGATCGCGTCGAGAACATGCACGGCGAAGCGATGCTGTCGCGCGATCGCGCGCGCCGCGAGGCCGCATGGGACAATCTGGAGGCGGAATTCGCCAAGACCGCGCGCGTCGAGGGCGTGATCTTCGGCCGCGTCAAGGGCGGCTTCACCGTCGACCTGAACGGCGCGGTGGCCTTCCTGCCGGGCAGCCAGGTCGATATCCGCCCTGTGCGCGACGTCACCCCGCTGATGGACATCCCGCAGCCGTTCCAGATCCTGAAGATGGACCGCAAGCGCGGCAACATCGTCGTCTCGCGCCGCGCGGTGCTGGAGGAAACCCGCGCCGAGCAGCGCTCGGGCCTGATCCAGAGCCTGCACGAAGGCCAGATCATCGACGGCGTGGTGAAGAACATCACCGATTACGGCGCGTTCGTGGACCTGGGCGGCATCGACGGCCTGCTGCACGTCACCGACCTGAGCTACAAGCGCGTCGCGCATCCGAGCGAGATGATCAACATCGGCGACACCGTGCGCGTCCAGATCATCCGCATCAACAAGGACACGCAGCGCATCTCGCTGGGCATGAAGCAGCTCGAGAGCGATCCGTGGGATGGCGCGGGAGCGAAATATCCGGTCGGCGCCAAGCTGTCGGGCCGCGTCACGAACATCACCGAATATGGCGCGTTCGTGGAGCTGGAGCCGGGCATCGAGGGCCTGGTCCACGTCAGCGAAATGTCCTGGACGAAGAAGAACGTCCATCCGGGCAAGATCGTCTCCACCTCGCAGGAAGTCGATGTGGTCGTGCTGGAGGTCGATGAGGACAAGCGCCGCATCAGCCTCGGCCTGAAGCAGGCGCAGGCCAATCCGTGGGAGGCGTTCGCCGCCGCTCATCCGATCGGCTCCACCGTCGAAGGCGAAGTCAAGAACGCGACCGAGTTCGGCCTGTTCATCGGCCTCGACAACGAAGTGGACGGCATGGTCCATATGTCGGACATCGCCTGGGGCGTTTCCGGCGAGGACGCGCTGGCGCTGCACCGCAAGGGCGAGATGGTGAAGGCCATCGTGCTCGATATCGACGCCGAGAAGGAACGCATCTCGCTGGGCATGAAGCAGCTCGAGCGCGGCGGCCCGGTGGTCGGCGCGGCGACGACTGGCGAGCGCCTGTCGAAGAATGCGGTCGTCACCGTCACCATCCTCGAAGTCCGCGACGCGGGCCTCGAAGTCCAGGCGGGCGACGATGGCGCGACCGGCTTCATCAAGCGCACCGATCTCGGCCGCGACCGCGACGAACAGCGTCCGGAGCGTTTCCAGGTCGGCCAGAAGCTCGATGCGATGGTCACCGGCTTCGATCGTTCGAAGAAGCCGACCTTCTCGGTCAAGGCGATGCAGATCGCCGAAGAGAAGCAGGCCGTCGCGCAATATGGCTCGTCCGACTCGGGCGCGTCGCTGGGCGACATCCTCGGCGAGGCCCTGAAGGCCGCCAAGAAGTAAGCCTGTCCAGGCCGGGCGCGGGACTTCCCCCGCCCGGCATGCATTCCCATCCCGGCACAAAATTGCGGGATGATGTCGTTTCGGACCTATTCCGACACGGTCTTTGCCTATATCCTGGCGCTTCACTGCTTCCGCATGTCGCAAAGGAAGCGCGTTCGAGGGGTGCCGAATGATCCGTTCCGAGCTCGTCCAGCAGCTTGCCGAGGCCAATCCCGACCTCTCGTTGCGCGAGGTCGAAGCGATCGTCTCCACCTTTTTCGACGAGATCGTGCGCCGCCTGGCGGAAAACGGCCGGGTCGAGCTGCGCGGCTTCGGGGCATTCTCCACGCGCGCGCGCGATGCCCGCACCGGACGCAATCCGCGCACCGGGGAACTGGTGGAGGTGGATGCCAAGCGCGTTCCGTATTTCAAGCCGGGCAAGGAAATGCGCCAGCGGCTCAACGTCGCTTGACGTAGCGCCTCATGGCCTTCACGTCGCGGGCGATGCGCGGACGTGGCGGAATCGGTAGACGCTGGAGACTTAAAATCTTCTGCCCTTGGCGTGCGGGTTCGAGTCCCGCCGTCCGCACCATCGCTTGCGCCGCGCTTGCGCTGACCATCTCCGCCTGCGATCGCCGCGCGGACAAGGGCCCGGTCGTGGCAAGCGTGATCGGCGATGCCCCGGAATTGCGCGACGCGGCGCGCGATCCGTTGTCGGAGAGCGATCGCACGCTGGCGGATTCGGTGGCGCAGGGCCTGGTGCGCTTCGATGCCGCCGGCCAGATCGTGCCGGGCGTCGCGGAACGCTGGATCGTCACGGACGAAGGCCGCACCTATATCTTTCGCCTCCGCGAGATGCATTGGTCGGACGGGAAACCGCTCACCGCGCAGGATGTGGTGACGATCCTGAAGCGCCAGATCGCGCCCGGATCGCGCAATCCGTTGAAGCCCTGGCTCACCGCAATCGATTCGATCGTGGAGATGACGCCGCAGGTGATCCAGATAGAGCTGGCGCACCCCCGGCCCGACCTGCTGAAACTGTTCGCCCAGCCCGAGATGGGGATCGTCCGCCTGCGCAAGCCCGCCGGAACCGGCCCGTTCCGCATCACGCGGGCCAGCGGCCATGGGCTGCTCCTGACCCCCATCGCCGATCCGCGCCATTCGCCTGACGAGAAACAATCGGGGGCGCCTGAAGACGATGTGCGGCTGATCGGCGAGCCTGCTTCCCGCGCGATCGCCCGCTACGTCAACCGCTCGTCCGATCTGGTGGCCGGGGGCACGGCGCGCGACTGGCCGCTGGTGAGGATGGCCGACGTGCCGCCCGCCAACGTGCGGCTGGATGCGGCCGTGGGGCTGTTCGGCCTGTCGATCGCCCGGCGAGAGGGCTTCCTCGCCGCGACGGACAGCCGCGCGGCCATCGCCATCGCGATCGACCGTGGAGGGCTGACCGGCGCTTTCTCC
>JAYRJH010000156.1:6690-7040 GCA_041906415.1 Sphingomonas sp.
AGCTCGATTCAGCCGCGCCGCCCGCCGCTTCGCCCTGGACGGCGATCCCGGCCGATCAACGCCGGCAGCAGGCCGCCGCGCAGGTTGCGGCGTGGCGGCAGACGCATCCGGGGCCTCTGGTGCTGCGCGTCGCGCTGCCGGCCGGACCCGGCGGCAATATCCTCTGGGGACGCATTGGCACGGATCTGGCCGCGATCGGCATTCGGCCGATACGGGTCGCGCTGGACGATGCCGCGGCGGACCTCCGGCTTGTCGATGCGGTCGCGCCCTATGACAGCGCACGCTGGTATCTCGCGCTTGCGTGTCAGCCCTGCGGCGGCGCGGCCACCGAGGCGGTGGAGGCGGCGCGT
>JAYRJH010000157.1:0-7011 GCA_041906415.1 Sphingomonas sp.
ATCATCTCGTTCCACTGCGCCACCCAGCCCACGGTGCGGGCGAGCGCGAACAGCGCGGTGAACATCGAGGTGGGGAAGCCGATCGCCGACAGGATCACGCCCGAATAGAAGTCCACGTTCGGGAACAGCTTCTTCTCGACGAAATAATCGTCGTTCAGCGCGATCTCCTCCAGCCGCAGCGCGGTTTCGAACACCGGATCGCTGACCTTCAGCGCGTCGAACACCTCGCGCACGGTCTTCTGCATCACCGTCGCGCGCGGATCGTAGTTCTTGTAGACGCGGTGGCCGAAACCCATCAGGCGGAATGGATCGTTCTTGTCCTTGGCGCGCGCGATGAATTCCGGGATGCGATCCGGCGTGCCGATCTCATGCAGCATGTTGAGCGCCGCCTCGTTGGCGCCGCCGTGTGCCGGGCCCCACAGGCAGGCGATGCCCGCCGCGATGCAGGCGAACGGGTTCGCGCCCGACGAGCCGGCGAGGCGCACGGTGGAGGTGGACGCATTCTGCTCGTGATCGGCGTGGAGGATAAATATCCGGTCCATCGCCTTTTCCACCGCCGGGTGGATCTCATAAGGCTCGGCGGGGACGCCGAAGGTCATGCGCAGGAAATTGCCGGTGTAGCTCAGCGAGTTGTCCGGGTAGAGGAACGGCTGCCCGACGCTGTATTTATACGCCATCGCCGCGATCGTCGGCATCTTGGCGATCAGGCGGTGCGATGCGATCTTGCGCTGCGTGGGATCGTGGATGTCGGTCGAATCGTGATAGAAGGCCGAAAGCGCGCCGACCACGCCGCACATGATCGCCATCGGATGCCCATCGCGACGGAAGCCGCGATAGAAGGTCGCGAGCTGCTCGTGCAGCATGGTATGGCGGGTGATCGTATCCTCGAACGTCGCCAGCTCGTCCGCCTTGGGCAGCTCGCCGTTGAGCAGGAGGTAGGCGACCTCCATGAAGCTGGACTGTTCCGCCAGCTCGCCGATCGGATAGCCGCGATGGAGCAGCACGCCCTCGTCGCCGTCGATATAGGTCAGCGCGGAGCGGCACGAAGCGGTGGAGGTGAAGCCGGGATCGTAGGTGAATGCGCCGGTCGCGCCGTAGAGCTTGCGGATATCGACCACGTCCGGCCCGACCGAACCCGACAGGACGGGATATTCGGAGGTCTTTCCGGCGAGGGAAAGCTGCGCATTGTCGGTCATATTCGTCTCCTTATTCCCGTTCCTGACGCATCTGGTCGGCAATCCGCGCCAGGCTTTCGTCGCGGCCCAGAAGGGCGAGCACGTCGAAGATGCCCGGCGAGGTTTTTCGGCCGGTGAGCGCCGCGCGGAGCGGCTGGGCGATCTGCCCGAGCTTCACGCCCGCCGCTTCGGCCACATGCCGTACCGCGTTTTCGAGCGCCTCCGTATCCCAGTGGTGCAGCGCGTCAAGAGCGGCGTGCGCCCGCGCGAGCAAAGCCGGCGCTTCCCTCTCCAGCAGCGGCCGTGCCGCATCGTCGATCGCGAGCGGTCGCGCGGCGAACAGAAAAGCCGTGCCGTCAGCCAACTCGTTGAGATTCGCGGCGCGCGGCTTCAGGGCGGGCATAGCGCGGGCGAGCAATTCGCGGCGCGAATCGCCGTTTGCGAAGCCCAGCTTTTCCGCCACCAGCCCGGCCAGCCGGGCATCGTCCGCCTCGCGGATATAATGGCCGTTGAGATTCTCCAGCTTTTTGAGATCGAAGCGGGAGGGCGATTTGCCGACGCTGGCCAGATCGAACCATTCGATCGCCTGCTCGCGGCTGATGATTTCCGCATCGCCATGGCCCCAGCCAAGGCGAAGGAGGTAATTGTCGAGCGCTTCCGGCAGGATGCCCAGTTCGTCGCGATAGGCCTCGATCCCGACCGCGCCGTGGCGCTTGGAGAGCTTCGCCCCGTCCGCGCCGTGGATCAGCGGGATGTGCGCATAGACCGGCTCCGGCCAGCCCATCGCGCGATAGATCGGCAACTGCCGGAAGGCGTTGTTGAGATGATCGTCGCCGCGGATCACATGCGTCACGCCCATGTCGTGATCGTCGACCACCACGGCGAGCATATAGGTCGGCGTACCATCCGAACGCACCAGCACCAGATCGTCCAGCTCGGCGTTCTGCACCGTCACCTCGCCCTGCACGCGATCGTGGATCGTGGTCGCGCCGTCCAGCGGGGCCTTGAGACGGATGACGTGCGGGGAGGCCGGATCGTTCGGCGCCTTGTCCCGCCAGGGCGAGCGGATGCGCAGCGGCTTCTTCGCGGCTTCCGCCTCCGCGCGCATCCGCGCCAGTTCGTCCTGCGTGAGATAGCAGCGATAGGCATTGCCGCTCGCCACCATCGCCTCCGCCACCTCGACATGGCGCGCGGCGCGGGCGAACTGGAAGACGACATCGCCGTCCCAATCCATGCCGAGCCATTTCAGGCCCTGAAGGATCGCGTCGATCGCCGGCTGGGTGGAGCGGGCGCGATCGGTATCCTCGATGCGCAGCAGGAACCTGCCGCCGTTGTGGCGGGCGTAAAGCAGGTTGAACAGCGCGGTGCGCGCGCCGCCCAGGTGAAGGAAGCCGGTGGGGGAGGGGGCGAAACGCGTGACGATCGAAGGGTCACGCTCGCTCCCGCCGGCAGGATCGGTGGTTGCGCTCAAGCGCGCTTGCTCCCAGACTGTTTTATGACATGGCAACGATGGCCGGGGGCGGCTCTAGCACGCGTCTGTTGACGCTTCAAACCATGGCGATCGAAGGTGGTTAGGTAGTTCAGGCGAGATGCGCACCGGCCACCTCCCGTCACCAGTCCCGCACAGGCCGGAATCCGCGGACAGAGACGTGCGATGCCGGAACGAATGGAATCCCGCCCATGCGGGAATGGCGGACAAGCCCGAACCTTTCCGTCAGCCGATCGAGCGCTGGCTGGAGGTGGAGCGGGATCAGCTCGCATTGTGGCTTCCCATATGCCTTGGCGCGGGCGTGATCCTGTGGTTCGCGCTGCCCGATCCGCACGACTGGATCGCGGCGATGCTGGCGGCGAGCGGCATATCGGCGCTCGCGGCGGCATTGTCGCGCGGCGGGCGACTGGGCCGGAGCATCGCGATCGGCGCGGCGGCGCTGGCGATCGGCATCGGGCTTGTCTGGTGGCGGGCCGAGCGGGCCGCCGCCCCGGTGCTGCCGCGCGCGATGGTTCTCAAGTTCGAAGCACGCGTGGTGCAGGCGCAGCCCTTGCCGGCGCGCGATCTGGTGCGGCTGACGCTCGCGCCGACGCGCTGGATCGACCGCGCGCCGGAGATCGCGCCGACCCGCATCCGCGTGAACCTTGCGGCTGCCGATTCGCCGGCGGGGATGGCGCCCGGATCGATCGTCGCGCTGCGGGCGCGGCTGATGCCGCCCGCGCCGCCCGCCGTGCCCGGTGCCTACGATTTCGCGCGCGTCGCCTGGTTCGACGGACTGGGCGCGACCGGGCGCGGCTTTGCGCCGGTGACGATCCTCTCCGGCGGCGAGGATGGCGAGGGCCTGCGTGTCCGTCTTTCGCGCCATATCCATGAGCGGCTGGAGGGAAGCGCGGGCGGGATCGCCGCCGCGCTGGCGACCGGGGACATGGGCGCGATCACCGATGCCGATGCGGAGGCGATGCGGCGCTCCGGCCTCGCGCATCTGCTCTCGGTCAGCGGGCTGCATATCACCGCGGCGGTGGGGATCGCCATGCTGGCCGCCGCGCGGCTGCTCGCGCTGAACCAGCGGCTGGCGTTGACCGGGCGTGTGCCGTTGCTGGCGGGCATGGTCGGCGCGGGGGCCGCCATCGGCTACACGCTGCTGACGGGCAGCGAGGTGCCGACGATCCGGAGCTGCGTCGCCGCCCTGCTGGTGCTCGGCGCGATGGCGCTGGGGCGCGAGGCGGTGACGTTGCGACTGGTTGCGGCGGGAGCGTTCGTCGTGGCGCTGCTGTGGCCCGAATCGCTGATCGGGCCGAGCTTCCAGCTCTCCTTCGCCGCGGTTGCGACGATCGTGGCGCTGCATGAGCATCCCGCGATCCGGCGCTGGTTCATGAAGCGCGACGAAGGCTGGCCGATGCGGATCGCGCGGGAGGGCGGATCGCTGCTGCTCACCGGGCTGGTGATCGAGATCGCGCTGATGCCGATCGCGGTCTATCACTTTCATCGCGCGGGGATTTACGGGGCGGTGGCGAATATCGTCGCCATCCCGCTCACCACATTCGTCGTGATGCCGCTGGAGGCGCTCGCGCTGCTGCTGGACGCGGCGGGGCTGGGCTGGCCGGTGTGGTGGCTGGTGGGAAAGGCGCTCGCGCTGCTCCTGTGGATCGCGCGGACCACCGCGGCGGCGCCGGGATCGGTGACTTCGCTGCCCGCGATGCCAGGGGGAGCCTATGCGCTGATCGCGGTGGGAGGCTTGTGGCTCGCCCTGTGGCGAACGCGCTGGAGGCTGCTCGGCTGGCTGCCGATGGCGGCGGGAACGATCTGGACGCTCGCGACCCCGGCGCCCGATCTGCTTGTCACCGGGGATGGCCGCCATATCGCGATCCGCACGGCGCGGGGCGACCTTGCCATCCTGCGCGACCGGACCGGGGATTACGTGCGTGGCATGCTGGCGGAAAACGGCGGGAGCGAGGATGATCCGCTCCTTCTCTCCGAACAGCCCGATGCGCATTGCTCCCGCGATGCCTGTATGATCGAGCGCGAGGCCGGCGGTCGCCGCTGGCGCATCCTCGCGACACGGAGCGGCTATCTCCCGCGCTGGTCGGACATGGTGGCCGCATGTCGCGCGGCGGATATCGTCATCAGCGATCGCCGCCTGCCGCGCGCCTGCACCCCGCGCTGGCTGCTGCTCGATCGCCCGATGCTGGAGCGCACCGGCGGCGTCGCGGTGACGCTGGCGCGGGGCAAGGCGATCACCGTGCGCGTGCCGGGGGACCGGCATCCGTGGGTCGCAGCGCCGGGCGGCGACCTCAGGCCCGCGCCACGTCCTTCGTCGAGACGATCCGCGCCGACGCCGTCGCCGTAGCGACGATCCGCCCGCCAGCATCGCGCAATTCGCCTTCGAGGAAGGCGATCGTCTTGCCGAGTTGCGTCACCCGGCCATCGCCGATCAGCCGACCAGGACGTGCGGGCGCGAGAAAACGGACGTTGAGGTCGATCGTCGCGCAATATGCCTCGCCGCCCGTCTTCACCAGCACCGCAGGACCCAGCGTATCGTCGAGCATGGCCGCCAGGAAGCCGCCCTGGATATTGCCGCCGGGATTGCAGAATGCCTCCCGTGCGTCGAAACCGACCCGCACCGCGCCGGTTTCCGGGTCGGCCGCCAGCAACGCCCAGCCCAGCGTTTCGGCACAGGGAGGCCTGGCGAAGCGATCGAAAACGCTGCTCATGCCGCCTGCCGGCTCAATCGTAACGCCGCAACAACCCCGCGAGCCTGCCCTGCACCTGCACCTGCGCGGGCGAATAACGCTGCGGATCATAGCTGCGGTTGGCGGGATCGAGCCGGATCATCGCGCCCTCGCGGCGGAAGTATTTGAGCGTCGCTTCGCTGTCGTCGATCAGCGCCACGACGATCTCGCCGTCGCGCGCGGTTTCGGTGCGGCGGATCAGGGCGTAATCGCCGTCGAGAATACCGGCCTCGACCATCGAATCGCCCGCCACCTCCAGCGCGAAATGCTCGCCGCTGCCCAACAATGCGGCGGGAACGGGAAGCGTGGAGGAGCCTTCGAACGCCTCGATCGGCACGCCGGCGGCGATGCGACCGTGGAGCGGGATCTCCACCACGTCGTTCGCCGGCTCCGGCGCGGCGCGGCGCGCGGGTGAGGAGGCGGCGACGGCGGGACGCTCCCCGGCGCGTTCCGGCATCTTCACCACTTCCAGCGCGCGGGCGCGATTGGGCAGGCGGCGCAGGAAGCCCCGTTCCTCCAGCGCGCTGATGAGGCGGTGGACGCCGGACTTGGATTTCAGGTCCAGCGCCTCCTTCATCTCCTCGAACGAGGGGGACACGCCGGTGTCGGCAAGGCGGTCATGGATGAAACAGATCAGCTCATGCTGTTTCCGGGTGAGCATCGCGATCCTCCGCGTGGCGAACAGACGCGGAACTTTTATGGAACATGTTGGGGCGCGTCAAGCATCCTCTGCGGATTTCCGCCGATTCGCTCGGACGGATGGGGCGCGCTATAGCGGCGGGCGATGAAGACTCTGCTCGATCCCGATCGCGCGCTGACCGAAGGCATCGCCGCGATCCGCACGCAATATAATGTCCCCGAAGGCTTCCCCCCGCAGGTGCTCGTGGCCGCGGAGGAGGCGGCCAGGCGCGCGCCGACCGCGCACGTGGATCGCACCGCCTTGCCCTTCGTCACGCTCGATCCGGCCAGCTCGACCGATCTCGACCAGGCTTTCGCGATCGAGGTGGCCGGGAGCGACCTGCTGCTGCGCTATGCGATCGCGGACGTGGCGTGGTTCGTCGACGATGGCGGCGCGCTCGATCAGGAAGCGTGGCGGCGCGGCGAATCGCTTTACCTGCCGGACGGCAAGGCGCCGCTCTATCCGCCGATCCTTGGGGAGGGGGCGGCGAGCCTGCTGCCCGATGGCGACCGGCCGGCCGTGATCTTCGCGGTGCGGATCGCGCCGGACGGCGCCGCCACGCTCGACGGAGCGGAGCGCGCGGTGATCCGCAGCCGGGCGAAGCTTGCTTACGAGACGGTGACGGACGCCGATCTTCCCGCCGGTTTTGCCGAACTCGCCCGCCGCGTGGATTCGGCCGAAGACCGGCGCGGCGCATCGCGGGTCGATCCGCCGGAGCAGGAACTGGCACGCAACGGCGATGGCCGCTTCCAGCTCCGTTTCGCCCCGCGCGAGGAATCGGAGGATCGCAACGCCGCGCTTTCGCTCGTCACCAATCTCGCGGTGGCCCAGGCGATGCTTGCGCATCATACGGGGCTGTTCCGGGTGATGCCAGGGCCGGACGCGCGCGCCGTGGCGCGGCTGCGGCATCAGGCAGCGGCGCTGGGCGTGACGTGGCCG
>JAYRJH010000158.1:0-6895 GCA_041906415.1 Sphingomonas sp.
TTCGCGGTCGCGGCCGCCGCGCATGAAATCGACGGTGGCGTTGATCGGCTTGATCCGTCCGCCGCCTTCGCTCTCCAGCGCATGGCGCAGCGCGGCGATCGCGGCGACCTCCAGCAGGCCCGAGATCGCGCCGCCCTGCAGGAAGCCGGGGCGGCCCAGCACGTCGGCATGGAACGGCATCACCATCACCGGCGTGCCGTCCTCCGCCATCTCCAGTGTCGCTTGCAGCAGCGAGGCATAGGGGGGAAGCTTCATGCGCCGCCCCTCGGATAGGTGCCGCTCGGCACCATGAAGGTCGCCGCGACATGGGCGATCGGATCGTCGATATCGCCGTCATGCGCGATGCCGCGCGTGAAGGAGATGGAGCGCGCGATGCGCAGACATTCCGCGCGGCCGATCACCGTCTGCCCCGGCCGCGCCGGCCGCAGGTAATCGATCCGCAGGTCCAGCGTGGCGTGCGGGGCGAAGGTGCCCAGCTTCTGCCACACGGCCAGGCTGGTCGCCATGTCCATCATCGCGATGATCGGGCCGGAGGCGAGCACGCCGCTCCCCTCGTCGCCGATCATGTCCTCGGCGTAGGGCAGCGCCAGCTCGATCCAGTCCTCCGCGCGCGCGTGGAAGCGTATGCCGAGCCGCCCGCCATGCCCGCCGAAGCGTCGGCCCTCGGCTGCGGAGGGCATCATCTTTTCAGGGTCGAAATCCATGGGAAGCTTTCTCTACACGCGCGCGCGACTGGCGCAACGTTGCAGGTGCAGCTAGGGCTGAGACGAAAATCAGCAGGAGAGCGCGATGGAACAGCGGGTGACGATCACGGTGGCGGACGGGATCGCCGATGTCCGGCTCAACCGGGCGGACAAGATGAACGCGCTGGACCCCGCGATGTTCGCCGGCATCAACGATGCGATCGCGCGGCTCGCTGACATGAAGGGCGTGCGCGTTGCCGTGCTTTCGGGCGAGGGCAGGGCGTTCTGCGCGGGGCTGGACATGGCTTCGATGGCGGGCGGCGGATCGGGCAGCGATCTCGGCGCGCGCAGCCACGGCCTCTCCAATGCGCCGCAACACGTCGCCTGGGGCTGGCGCGAGCTGCCGATGCCGGTGATCGCGGCGGTGCACGGCGTGGCGATGGGCGGCGGCTTCCAGGTGATGTCGGGCGCGGACATCCGCATCGTCCACCCCGCCACCCGCATGTCGATCCGCGAGACGTATTGGGGGCTGGTGCCGGACATGGCGGGCGTCGCCCTATGGCGGACGCTGGCGCGTGACGACGTGTTGCGCGAACTGACCTATACCGCGCGCGAGTTTTCGGGCGCCGACGCGCTGGGCTACGGCTTCGCGACGCGGCTGAGCGACGATCCCCGTGCCGATGCGATGGCGCTCGCCCGCGAGATCGCCGGGCGCAACCCCGATGCGGTGCGCGCGTCGAAGCGGCTCTACAATATCGCGGCGGACGGCGATTCCGAAACCGTGCTGCTGGCCGAAAGCCGGGAGCAGATCGCGCTGATGCGCTCGCCCAATCAGGTGGAGGCGGTGCGCGCCAACATGGAGAAGCGCGCGCCGCAATTCACGGACTGAGCCGCGCAAAACCCCCGGCCGTTACAGCCGGGGGTGAGCGATCAGAACGGCAACCACTTCGATTTGTGGCTGAATTTCATATAGCCGACATTGACGCCCGCGCGCCAGCCGACACCCATGCGGACCGGGATGAGCACGATGTTTCCGCGCCGCAGATAGGACGCCGCAAAGCCGCCGACGAAATAAAGCCGCCCTTCGCCCGCCGGGAAGCGCCGGTAAAGCTCCTCCGTGTCGTAGAGGTTGTAGACCAGCACGAACACCTTGTTGGCGTCCCCGCCCAGATCGAAGCCGAGCGACGGGCCGGTCCAATAGACCGGCATCTGCCCCTCCACCTTGTGCGTCATGATGCCGGAGCCATAGCGCAGCCCCACGACCACCGCGCCCGAAGCCTCGCGCCCGGCGATATAGGCGTTCGGCTCGCCCTGATCCTTCAGGATCTTCTCGATGATCGAGGCGAAGCCCTCCGCGCCCTTGCCGAACACGCCCTCGCCCGCGCCGATCAGGTCGTCGCGCTTGAACGTGTCCGCCGCCGCGGAGGGGCTTTGCGCGCGGCCGTCCTGCACGGGCGCGGGGGTGGCGCCCTGGCTGTTCGCGGGCGGGAGGTTCAGCGGCGCCGATTGCGCGGGCGCCGGCTCGGAAGGAACGGGTTCGTCCGGGAAGCGTTGGGTCTGCTGCGGCGCGGGCGCGATATCGCCGTCGATCGCGCCGTTGGGATCGATCGTCCGCACCTGCGCGGCGGCGGTGGTTGACAATATCGCGGTGAGCCCCAGGGCCAGCATCGCCTTGCGCATCGTAAACATCCCCCCGGGAGCGGAGCGTTCCCGTTGGCGGAAGCGTAGCTCCCGCACGCCTTTCCCCGCAATGAACCGGGCGACGACCCGAGTCGATTTCGCGCCGAGGCGAATCCCTGCACGCGCCTGTTGATTGCCGCGATTCCCCCCGCTATAGCCCGCCCTCGCGCTGCAGCCGGAGACGTGGGTGAGCGGCTGAAACCAACGCTTTGCTAAAGCGTCATACGGGAAACCGTATCGAGGGTTCGAATCCCTCCGTCTCCGCCAATTGTGCCAAAATCCTCCAGGTTTATCAGTTACTTGGTGGATTAGGCGCGATCTTTACCCATGATTTTACCCACGTTCATGACGCGGTAGAATTTGATCGGTTAGGATCGCTTACGAACGCGATTATTCCTCCTCGCCGCGCTGCACGCCTCTGTGAACGCGACGTGCAAGCGCTGCGGGATAGCCCGGATCAGCCGGGGTAGCGGCGGGCGTTCAGGATTTCGATGATCTCGTCGGCGCTAAGGCGACGTCCGACGAGCTTGGCCCTGATCGGCTCGAAGACCGCGAGCATCCGCCGATAGCCGTCGACGCTGTGCGAGTGCGAGTTCAGGCTCCGTTTGCCGCCGAATCGCTGGAATCGGCCCATCTTCTCGATCAAGAACCGTGCCACGCCCATGTGCTCCGATTCGTTGTTGCCGTCGAAGCCGGGGAACTGGACGTGCTTACCGAAGGGGTCGGCACCGGCCTCGACGGCCGCCTTATCCGCAGCGTCAAGCGCCTCGTGGCCCTCTTCGAGAAACGACCACATGTCGAGAATGTCGACAACTTCGCTCACAGTGGCGCGCTTGTCCGCGTGGCCGTGGAACACGCCCTGAAGCTCCCAATCGAAAGCCCAGTAGTGCCCCCCGTAGATGGCCGACGAGATGAAGCTCGTGTCGAACTCTCCCTTGATCTTCAGGTGATCGAAGAGTTCGCAGAGCATGAGGGTAATCAGCTTTTCGCCGTCGCTGAACTTCGGCTGCTTGGCCTGTTCGAGCCCTCTATCGACGAGTGATCGGACGGCTTCAGCCCGCGACACATAGCCGCCCTGGCTTTCGCGCCATTCGTCCAGCCGATCGAGCACGGCAGGTTCGAGACGCATTTCGAAGCGTTCAGACTTGGCATTCATGTATGTACTCCGTTACGGTTGATCGCCGAAGTGTACGGCGAATGTCCGTAATATACGGCATTATGCCAAATCCAACAAGTCCAACAGGCGGATTCACTCGTCAGCCGTCAGCAGATCGAGCACCTGCCGCATTCCGACATAGGATTGGAACGGCACGAGCCGCTTCACGGCTTCGGCTTGGCTGTCGGTGATCCCGTCGCCAGTGGCCGCGCCGATCGGAGCCCCGGCGGCCTTCGACACGTCGGAGACGAGCCCGGCCGTGGGGCCGAGCAGCTTGCCCACCGGGTCGACGCCAATCCGCCGAATCCCCTTCCCGCCCTGCGGCGCGTCGGGAAAAGCGGCCATGAGCGGGTCCTTCACGGGATTGATCCCCGTCATGGTGTCGACCGTGGCGGCCGCCTCGATCGGCAAGGCAAAGAAGCCGGAGGCGTCCAGCGCCTCCCCGAGCACATAGCCGGGATTTTCGGCCGCCTGCCGGAACCGCTCGAAGCGCTCGCCACCGGACGCATAGGCGCGCAGCCAGGCGGAGAGCAGCCCTACAGACGTCATGCCCGCCATCATGCTCGTGAAGTGCGCCCGGCCTTCCTGCATCCCGCGCAAGAGCACGCGCTGATGGCTGGCGAGGTTGTAGGTGCGGAACTGGAGCAGCGCCTTGCCGATCGGCGTATTCGCGAAGAGCGGAACGTCGCCGACGCTGCGCGTCACGACGACGCTATCCACCTCTTTCGACACGGCGGCCCGATAGGCGCGCACCGCTTCGGCGTCGGCCCATTGGCCCGTATTGGCCACGCGCACGCCGTCGATCGTCTCGCCATGCGCGGCGAACTCGTTCCCGATCCGCCCGGCCATGTCGCCGTCGATCCCGAGATAGGCGAGGAACCGGGCATCGCTCGCCTGGCCGGCGGCCGCCTCCAGAATGCGGTTCTGCGACATGATGGACGCAATGGCCTTCGACATGTCGGTGAAGAGCGACATGCCGTTCCACGTCGACGCCACGCGGGTCCCGTTCTGAAGCAGCCGCTCCACGGCCGTCCCGGCGCGATAGGGATCGCCGATCTCCCCGAGTGTGGCGAGGCGGCTCTGAAGCACGCGCTCCGTCACCTGCCCGGCAAGCTGCGCCTCTTTGACGGAGAGCTTCACGCCTTCGAGATTCGATAGCAGCGCCGGCACGCCCTGCGACATGAACCGGCCGACGCCCTGCGCGGTCGCTCCCCGATACAAGTCGGAGAGGTTGGAAATCACGACGCGGCCCATGCTGCGGATATAGTTGAAGGCGGTAAGGCCCCGCACGATCCGGCCGAAGTCGCTCCCGTTCTCTGCGGCCTTGTAGGTGCCCCGGATCAGATCGCGCATGGCGGCCAGATCGTCGATCGCACCCTTCTCGTCGGCGGCCAGGGCCTTCAGCTTGGCTTCGTCGGAGCCGGCCGCCTTGCGCAGTTCGGCATAGTCGCGCCGGATCAGGTCGATTTGCTCGCGCATGTCTGCGCGGCCGAAGCGCCGGGTTAGCTCCGTCTCCGCTGCCATGGTGCGGCCGTAGCGCTCCGCAACGGCCAAGACGTTGCTGTCGAGAAACTGCTTCACGAGCGCGTCGGGGATATTGAAGGTGCGATCCTTCATCGGCCCCCGCGTGATCGGCGTCAGATACTCCGGCAATGCAGAGCCGCCGTCGACCGATCGGCCGGTGAGCTTGTCGAATACCGTGTCCGCAATGTCGCGGGCCGCCATGCTGAAGTCGGGAGTGGCCGTGCTGGCGAGGTCGACGCCCTGGCCGCCGTGCTTGATCTCCCACCGATCATAGAAGTCCCGCGTCAGCTTGGCGCGCAGTTCGGCGATTGCCTGCACGCGCGCGTCGACGCGCTTCGGATCGAGCCGCTTTAGCCGATCGAGCAGCCGTTGCGCTCGCTCCCCACGCGCAAGCGTGGTGTCCGAAACTTCCCGCGCCGCCGCGTCCATGGCGTCGCGCAGTTCGGCCATGGCAGCGTCGGGATCGAGCGCTTCGGCCGCCTCCAGCCGGCGCAACAAGCTATTGAGCCGATCGGCGCGCACGCGCTGCGCGGCCGCTTCCTTCTCCAGCCGGGCCTTCACCGCGTCCGCGTCGGGGCCAAGCCGCTCGATCGCCTTTGCGGCCCGGTCGGCCGCCTTGTCGGCGCGCGTGGCGACGTCATAGAACGCCGTGCGCAGATCGGAGAGCTTCGCCGCGAGCTTGCCGGGATCGAGCCGCTGCGCTTCGCGCTCGAAGACGCGGCCGCGCTGGATCAGCCGGTTCAGGCTCCGGGCGTTGGCCTCTTCGATATCGGCCAGGGCGTTCAACGCCGTGTCGGCGCGATCGGCAAGCCCGGCATAGTTCAAATCGACGCGCTGGCGACGGCCACGGAGCGCGCCGCGCTGCTTCAGATAGGAGCGAAGCCCGTCGCCGCCCTCGTCGGCCAGTCGGGCGATCTCTGCGCGTGCGTCGGCCGCTGCGCTCCGGTTGCCCGCCTTTTCCGCTTCCCGCGCCTGTCGGCGAAGAGCGCTGATCCGTGTTACACGGTCAATCTGTTCCGGGTTGGCCTCGTCCAGCCGCGCCGCTGCCTCGTCGATATTCTGGAGCAGGCCGGTGCGCTCGTCGGGGGAAAGCCGCAGATCGGCCAATTCCTGATCGAGCGCGGCCAGACGGCCCTTCAGGGCCTCTGCGCTGCCGGCGTAATCCTCCGCGATCCGCTGGCCGTAATAGCGGGAGACGATATCCTTGAACTCCGGCTCCCGCGCATTGAGCGCTTCCCGGTTCCACACGCGGCTGAAGTAGCTGGCCGCCGTGTCGACGCCGACGTCTTCGGGCAAAAGCCCCATGTCAATCGCTTCGTTCTTGAAGGGCTCGAAGACGCGCTCGCGCCATGCTTTCGCGGCGCGCGAGACGAAATCATTCGCGCCAACGTCGCCGTTGCGCATGGCGTCGCCGATCGCCTCTTCAAACTGTTGCCGGGACATGGTGACGCCGGCCTTCTTCATTTCGGCATAGATCGCGTTGTGCGCACCCACCGCGTCGGCCATGCGGCCGTTATAGGTCGACCGCGCCAGCGTCTCCACGGCCGCCCCGAGCGTGCGGCCCTCGTCGTGCATCGCCTGATAGAGCGTGTTTTCGGCAAGCTCCTGGCTGAATTGCCGGGCGGCCGGGCTGGCGCGGAAGTTCGCCCGAAGGTTCGGACTGATCGCCCGCGTGGCACCGGCAAGGCGCTCCGTCGCGGCTCCGGCCACCGTCAGATCGGCCACGCTGGCGCGCTCCACGGCCGCAGCGCCAACGCTGCCCGGCTGCGCGGTCACGATATTGTGGAGCGCGGCCGACGCCGTGTCATATTCGGCGCGAGAAAGCAGGTTCGCCCCGCCCCCGAGCAAGCCG
>JAYRJH010000159.1:0-6874 GCA_041906415.1 Sphingomonas sp.
GAAGCGGGCGCCGGGGATATGCGGCAGCAGATAGCGGGCGAACCATGTCACCGCGTCGATGTTCGGGCGGTAGTCCATCTGGCCGGTGAAGACGATCAGCGGGCCATGCCCGGCAACCGGCACATGCGGAACGGCGGGATCGTAGCGCGCGGCGTCTATGCCGTTCTCGACCCCGATGCTGCCGGGGAGGAGCGCCGCCTCCGCCGCGCTGACGAAAACGCTGGCGTCCACGCGCCCCGCCACCTCGCGCTCGAAGGTGGAGAGCAAACGCGCCTCACGCCGCATCATCCAGCGGGCGAAGCCGGTCGCGCCATCCGCGTAAGCCGCGAACTTGGCCGAATCGAGATCGACGAAATCCATCACCGCGCGCGGGCCCGCAACAGGCAGATATTGCGCCATCTGGCCGGAATAGACGTAGATCGCAGCGATCGGCCGCCGCGCGAGGATGTCCCTCACGGCCTTCCCGATCCCGCGATGGGCGAAAGCGGTGAGCGAGACGGGCTGCGCGGTCGCGAGCGCCTCCAGCGCGGCGCGCGCGCGTGATTTGCCGCGCGGGACGATCACGCATTCGTCCACGAGCGCGCGATATTCCGGCGCCGGCGTCAGGTCGCGGGGATCGTCGGCAAAGGCCACCAGATGCACCCGCGCCCGCGCCGCCAGATGCCGCAACACGTGAAAGCTGCGGATCTTGTCCCCGCGATCCGGCGGGAAAGGCGCGCGGTGCGCGAGGAACAGCAGCTCCTTCACCCAAGCCCCCGGCTGATGCACGGTCCGATCAGATTGGCCAGCGGCAGCGGCAGCCTGCGCCATGTCCTCACCATCAGCGCATATTTCGGGTTTAGCGGATTGATCTCGCGCGCATCCCCCTCGCTCCACCTCGCATAAGAGAGTGGCGCGCCCTCGAACCCCCAGTTCTTCTTGAAGGCGGCCGCGCCCGTGCCCGCCTTCGATCGCCCGAAGTCGAAACGGGCGCAGCCCTTCGCGCGGGCATGCGCCATCAGCGCGAAATACATCATGTCATTGGCGCGCAGCCCCCGCGCCGCCGCCGTGCCGCCGCCCCAATAGGGATAGACCGTGCCGTTGAAATAGAGGCTGAGCACGCTCGCCTCGGCGCGGCCATCATGCCGGACGGTCAGCACATCGGCTTCCATCGTCTTCAGCACGGCGCGGAACAGGGCGCGGGGAAAGACGGGCGTGCCGAGATTGCGGACGGATTCGGCATAAACGGCATAATGCTCGTCCGCGCGCTCCACGCCGCCCGTCACCACCTCCAGACCGTTGGCGAGCGCCTTGCGCACCTCCGCGCGCTGCTTGCGGGGGATGGCCTTCAGCTCCGCCTCGTCATCGGGAGCGATAGGGCGGACGAAGCCGAGATAGGTGGCGTCGTCCACCGTCCAGCCTTCAGGCGCCATGCCGCCGCGCAATTCGATTCCGGGCAAGCCGAGCGCGCGCGCCGACGCGACCAGCGCCTCCCCGCCCTCCCCCAGCACGCCGCCGTCGACCGCGAAACCGGCGGAAACCAATGCATTGCCGAACAGAGGCGAGCGCATCTCCGTCAGCGGCAGGACGCCGACGATCGCACCGGCCTGTTCCGCCAGCAGATAGCGCGCGCGCTGGCGGCATCCGCGCTCCACCGCGCGGCTCCATTGCGGGAGGTGGAAGGGCGTCGCGCCGGGTTGCGCGCGGACGAACGCTTCCGCCGCCGCATCGTCGGCGGGCGCTGCCTCACGCACTTGCATCACGCCGCCTCGCGCGCGGCGATCGCGTCGATCCGTCCCCAGTCGTGCCGCCGCACCAGCCTCGCGAGCTTGCCCGCCATGGCGCCAAGGCGGCTGTAGTGCCGAAGCTTCGAGCGCAAGGGCGCGTTCGCCACGCGCGGTTGGCCGGTATCGACTTCCCACGGATGGAAATAGAAGATCGCGGGCCGTCCCGCCCCGTTCACCTGCCGGATCGCGAAGTCGGTGAGCGCGCCCGGCAGCAGGCGGAAGAACCCGCCCCCCGTCGCCAGCCGCCGCCCGCCGATCTCCGCCACCGTCACGGGCAGTTCCACCAAAGGCGTGTCCGCCAGCGGCCGCCACGCATAGCGCGGGCTTTCGCGCCAGCCATAGTGATCGTGCGCCACTGGAGCGACGCTGGAGGAATAGGCATAGCCTTCCTCCGCCAGCACACGATGCGCCCATGGGGTGCGCGTATCGATCGAGAAGCTCGGCGCGCGATAGCCGGTTACGGGCACGCCGCCCGCATCCTCCAGCAAGGCGCGCGCGCGGCGCAGGTCCGCGCGGAAACCCTCCGCATCCATGGTGAAGACGCGCGCATGATCCCAGCCGTGGCTGGCGATCTCATGCCCCTCCCCCACGATGCGGCGGATCAGCGCCGGGTTGCGTTCCGCCACCCAGCCGAGCGTGAAGAAGGTGGCCTTCACGCCCGCTTCGGCGAACAGGTCCAGCACCATGCCGGTGTTGCGCGCCACGCGGGATTCCAGGCTGTCCCAATCCGCGCGCGCGATCGTCGTTTCGAATGCGCCGACCTGAAACCATTCCTCGATATCGACCGACAGGCCGTTCACCACCTTCATGTCAGGCAGCGGCGCCGCGCACCGCCTCCAGACGCGACGCGGACGGCGCCGGCTCCGTCTCCACCCAGTCGATCAGCAGGGTCAGCACGCGGCGAAGCACCACATCCTGCTCCTCGATCCGCGCTTCCAGCATCGCGATGCGGTCGGCAAGCCCGCCGGCGGCCTGCGCCGTTTCCTGATCGGACGGCTTCGCCGTCGGCAGGTCGTTCAGCGCGTCCGCATGAACCGCATCGATCAGCGCCGCATCGATCAGCGGAGCCTTCGTCATCCCCGCGTGCAGCATCACCCGGCTCATGAGCTGGTTCACGCGGCGCGGCACGCCCGCGGTCAGCCGGTGGATCAGCGGGAAGGCGTCCTCCGCGAAATCCGGCGTGCCCTGCCAGCCCGCGACATGGAGCCGGTGGGCGACATATTCCGCGATCTCATCCTCCCCCATCGGATCGAGATGGTGGATGGCGATGATGCGCTGGCGCAACTGCTCCAGCGATTCCGATCCGTGGAGCCGCTGCCGGAACTCCGGCTGGCCGAGCAGGAATATCTGCAGCAGTGCCTTGCCGCCCGCCTGGAAATTGGAGAGCATCCGCAGCTCCTCGACCGCGGAAACGTCCAGCGCCTGCGCCTCGTCCACGATCAGCAGGGTGCGCCGCCCGGTGCGCGCCACGGCGTTCAGCCCGCGCTCGATCACCGCGAGCAGCTCAGCCTTGCTGCGCGGCACGTCCGCCACGCCCAGCCCCATCGCCACGATCCGCAGCAGGTCGTCCGCCTGGATCGCGCTGGACACGAGCGAGATGACCTTCATGTTCGCCGGATCGATGCGCGATGTCAGGTGGCCGACCAGGGTCGTCTTGCCCGCGCCGATATCGCCGGTGATGACGATGAAGCCCTCGCCCTGCGCAAGACCATAGCCCAGATACGCCATCGCCTTCCGATGCGTGGCGCTGTCGAACCAGTATTTCGCATCCGGCGTGAGCTGGAACGGCCGCTCGCGCAGTCCGAAATGATCCTCATACATGCCGCGATCTTCCGTCATCAGAAACTATACCTCGCACCCAGCAGCCCCTGCGCCTGCCATTGGCTGCTCATCTTGCGCTGGTCCCAGCCATAAAGGCCGAGTTGCGCCGTAACGCCGATGCGGCCGAAGCGCCGCTGATAAGCGCCGGTCAGCCCGACCGAGCGCACGCCATCCATCTGCGGCAGGTCGGAATCATAATAACTGGCGATCAGATTGGCATCGATCTCAGACACCCGGCTCAACGCGCGGGAATAGAAGAGTTGCCCGTAATAGCTTTCGTCGTTCGCTCCATAGATGGTAACGCCCGGCACGCCGCGCGGGGCATAAAGCTTGCGCCGGGCATAGCCCGCGCCGACGCCGATCCGCGTCCGCCCCTCCGTCACGGTATAGACCGCATCCACCCCGCGCGCGCGAAAGACGGCGGTGCTGATCGACTGGAGCACGCCGTTCAGGCATTCGCCGGCGCCGTCGGCGGAAGGCTTGGCGGAAAAGGCGCAGCCGGTGAATTGCAGGCCAAGGCCGCCGGGCTGCGTCTGGAAGCTGGTCGGCAGCGACGCGATGCCGTCGCGCATCTGCCGCCCGAAGGTCGTGATGCCGTCATAGACCACCGCGCGCAACGCGCTGTCGCGCGTCGTCTGCCACGAAAGCGAGCCGGAATAGGTGTCGCCGCCATAGCGGTAGCCGGCGTTCGCCTGCAGCTCCAGCCGCGTCGAGGGCCGCCAGATGATGCCGCCGTCATAGATCAGCCCGTTGGTGCGATAAGCGGTGCGGCGCGGCGAGGCGAGATCGGTGATGAAGCGCCCTTCGCTGTCCAGCACGAGGTTGCCGTTGCCGTCCAGCAGCGGATCGCGCTGGCTCGCCTCGATCCGCTCATAGCCGACGCCGCCGCGCACGGCGAAGGTGCGGCTGATCGGCTGGACGAGATCGATGCGCGCATAATCGCCCGAATATCGCTGTGAAAGCTGGTGGGCGAAGTCGCGCTCCAGCCCGCCGCTCAGCGTGATGCCGAACGGCGCGATCCGCCCCGCCCCGACGCTGACCGACGCCATGGCGAGATGGCTCGTCGCTTCGTCGAAATAATCCAGTCGCGGCGCATCCGCCGCGATGCCGGTGTAGGAGGGTGTGTCGGCACGCGTATAGCCGAAGCGATATGACGCCATCACCTTCGCCGGCCCGGCATCCGTCGTGAACTGCGGTGCGGCATAGAGCGAATAGAGGTTGGCGGTGTTCGCGGAATCATAGCCATAGGCCGCGGGCGCCGCGCCCCGGATATCGGAACGCGCGCGCGTCGCCAGCGCGCCGGCGTCGATCGTGAAATTGGGCGTCAGTTTCACCGATCCCCGCGCCAGGCCGGAGAGGAAATCCGTGCTGCCGTAACGGTCGCTCCACGGAAACCGCCGGTCGTAGCGCGCGCTGATCTGCCCTTCCGCGCGGTCGCTCGACACGCCGGCGTCGACGCCCACGGCTACCTGCGTCCATGTCACCGAATCGTCGTTGGTGAGATCGGCGCTGACGCCCTGCCCCAGTTCGATATAGGGCGTGACGTAACGCGTCTGTCCGGATGCCGGCGTCTGCGCCATGGCGGGCGCGGCGGTGATGCCTGCGCCCAGTGCGGCCGCCAATAATGCGCGCCTCATCCCTGGTCCCCCTGCCCGTAATAGCTGCCGAAGCGACCGCGATGCGGCTCATAGGAGACGGCGTTCAGCACGAGGCTGATATGCTCGCACCCGTCGAGCAGCGCGACCGCCTCGCGCACGTCATGCTCCGTGGTTCGGTCCGCGCGGACCACCATCATCACCTGCGCCACCAGCAGCGCCAGCACCGATGCGGGCGATGCCGCCAGCACCGGCGGCGAATCGAACAGGATGATGCGGCGCGGATCGGCGTCCAGCAGCCGGTCGAGCACCTGCGCGGTGCGCGCGCTCGCCAGCAATTCGGTGTCGGCATGGGTCTTGGCCCCGGCCGGCAGCAGCGAAAGCTGCGGCACGTCCGTCTTCAGCACGCAGCTTTCCGGATCGAGCGACGGGTCGCTGATGATGTCGAGGAGCCCGGTCGAGTCCTCCAACCCCAGCGAGGCCATGACGTCGGGCTTGGCGAAATCGGCGTCGACCAGCAGCACCTCCACATCCTTCTCGGCCGCAAGGCTGATGGCGAGATTGGTGGCGCACCATGTCTTGCCCTCGCCCGGCTTGCCCGAGCCGATCAGGATCGTGCGCGCGCGCCGGTCCGGCGTGCCGGCGGCGATGGCGCGGGCGTTGAGCAGAAGCTGGCGCTTCACCAGCCGGAACTCCTCGGCCAGCGCCCCCACGGGCGCGCCGGGCACGAGCATCCCGCGTTCCGCCAGCATCGCGCGGTCGATATGCGCGACGCCGCCGGGAACGACATGATGCTCCGCATCCTCCAGCGGCACGGCGAAATCCCGCAGCTCCAGCGGAATGGCGGCGAGCGTCGCCGCGACTTCCGGCGCCATGCCTTTCATCTCCGGCGCGGGAGCGCGCTCCGGCTGCGGCGGCGGCTCGGCGGAGGCTTCCTCCGGCGATGCGTTGGCGGGCGTTCCCCGGCGAACGCGGAATTGCGCGTCGAAGTCGTAGATCTGCGCCGCGCGCTCGATCAGCGAGCCTTTGCGGGAGACAGGCGAATCGTTCATGCGGCCATCCCCCGCTGCACCATCTCCACCCCCAGGAGCACGATATAGCTGGCCAGCAGCGCGGCCGTTCCGCCCGCCAGCCATTTCAGCCTGCGCGCGCGTTCCTCCGCCTGCACGCGCGTCACCATTTCGCCGATCGATCCGATCACCGGCATGCCGGATGCCTTCTCCAGCCGCGCCGCGGTCGGGAAGGTGGCCTGCACCTGCCCCAGCGCGAAGGCCGCGCCCAGACCGGCCATCAGCCCGGCGGCCAGCACGCCCGTCAGCAGCAGCGGTCGGTTCGGCGCGGTCGGCTTGCGCGGGCTGGTCGGCGGATCGATCACGCTGAACTTCACCGCATCGGCCTGCGTCTGCGCCTGGCTGCGCAGCGCAACCTGCTCGCGCTGGGTGAGAAGCTGGTCATATTGCGTCTTCAGCACATCATAGTTGCGATCGATCCCGCCCTGCTCGGCCGCCACCTGGGGATCGCGCGACAATTTGGCGTTGAGCGTATCGAGATCGGCCTGCAACTGGCGTTTCTTCACCATAAGCGCCGTCACCGCCGCCTGACGGTCCGCGCGCATGGACAGGAGCGAAAGATAAGCGGGGTTGTCCGCCATCGCGGCGGCATTGCCCGCCGGCTCGGCGCGCGCATCGGCCT
>JAYRJH010000160.1:0-6860 GCA_041906415.1 Sphingomonas sp.
CCGCCGGCGAGCGCGGCGGGCATCGCCGGCTTGCGGACCAGCCTGTCCTCCAGCGCGCCGATATCCTGGACGAGCCGGGACACGATGTCCCCGGCCGATGCCGCGCGCACATCCCGCGCGGCCAGGATATGATCGAACAGGCGCGCGCGCACCGTCGCGAGAGTCATCAGCGCGGCGCGATGCCCGTAGAGCCGCTCGCCATAACGCGCGGTGGTGCGGACGATCGCGAGCAGCCGGATCGCCGCGCTCGGCACCAGATAGTTGAAGCCCTGCACCGCGAGAACGCCGCCGAGGCCCGCCAGCGCCGCGCCGGTGATGAACCATCCGGACAGGCCCAGCAGCAGCACCGCCGCGGCCACGGCGGCAACCGCAAGCGCGCCCGCCACCCGGAAGTCGCGCTTTTCGGAAGCGGCGGATTCGGCAAGCAGCCGGCGGAGGATCGCGCGGCTCATATCAGCACCATCTCGCGATCGGCTATCGCCGCCAGTTCGGCGCTGTGGGTCGCCAACAGCATGGTCCGCCCCCTGGAGGCACGCCCGAGAATCCGGGCGATATCCGCGGCGGATTCGGCATCCAGATCGGCCGTCGGCTCGTCGAGCAGCCACAAGGGCGCATCTTTCAGGAGGACGCGCGCGATCCCGACACGCCGCCGCTCGCCGCCGGACAAGCCGGAACCGCGATGATCGAGCGGCAAGGCCATGCCCTGCCCGCGCATGGCGATCATCGGGCCAAGACCGGCGGCAAACGCCGCCGCCTCCACCGCCGCATCGTCGGCGTCGGCGCGCGCGAGACGGATATTGTCCGCCAATGTGCCCGGGACGAAGGCCACCGTCTGCCCTGCCCAGCCCACGCTTCCCGGCAGCGCGACGTCAGCCGCATCCTGGCCATCGAGCAGGATGCGCCCCTCCCGGATCGGCGCCAGCCCGAGCAGCGCATGGAGGAGGCTCGATTTGCCGACGCCCGTCGCGCCGCGCAGCGCCAGGCTGGCGCCCGCCGCGACCTCCAGCGTGAATGGTCCGACGACCGTCTCGCCATGATCGACCGCCACCGCTTCGAAGCGGATCGCCGGCGGCATCCCGATCCGCCGCTTCGGCATGGGCGTGGATACGGGCGCGAGGCCTTCAAGGCGCTCGACCGCCGCTTCCCCTACCTGCTTGTCGTGATAAGCGGCGGCAAGCCGGCGCATGGGCAGATAGAATTCCGGGGCGAGCACGAGGACGAACAGCGCCTTCCCAAGGGTGAGCTTCTCGGGAACCGGGAAAGGCAGGATGCCAAGCAGGTTGAAGCCGCAATAAAGCGCGACCAGCGCCACGGACAGCGCGGCGAAGAACTCGATGACGGCGCTGGATACGAAGGCGATCTTCAGCACGTCGAGCGTGCGCGCCGCCACCTCGCGCGTGACCCCGGCCAGATGGCGGCCGATCCTTTCCTCCGCGCCGAAACCGACGATCACGGGAAGCGCGCGCACCCGATCGACGAACAGGCCGGACAAGCGTCCGAGCGCGTCGAGCTGTTGCGCCGCGGCGCGCGCGGCGGCCGTTCCCGCGAGCGCCATGCCAAGGCCGAAAGGAAGAAGCGTCGCGAGCATGATCGCCCCGGCCACCCGGCTTCCGAAAGCCGCCGCCAGCGCGACGAGGAACGGCGAGACGATCGCCGCGCGGCGCAGCGGCAGGAAACGGGCATGGAAGCCGCCGAGATCCTCGACGCGGTCCACCGCATCGGCGACCGCTTCGCCCAGCATCCGGCGCTTTCCCGGTGGAGCGACCAGCATGCGCGGATGCACCTGCCGCCGCCAGGCCGTCTTCGCGCGCGTCGCCGCTGCCTCGCCCGCCTCCGCCGCGCCGATCTGTATCGCCGCGCGCAGCAGGACCGCCGCGATCAGCCCGGCCAGCGCGAACAGCATATCGCCACCACCGCCGCCCTGCGCCGACGCCACCGCGCCGGCCAGAGCCGCCGCCGCCAGGATGGCGGCGGCGCTGTCCGCGATCCAGAAAAGGGATGCGCCGTGCCTGCAAAAGCGGTTGCTCATATACTCAGTTACCAGTAATGAATAACCATAATCTTTCAACCGACTCTCGGCGACGATGCCCGCCGGGGGCCGGAATGCAAGGAGTGCCGCCATGGACATGGCCGTGATCGAACTCTCGCGTCTCCAGTTCGCCCTCACCGCGCTCTATCATTTCCTTTTCGTGCCGCTCACGCTCGGCCTCTCCTTCATGCTCGTCATCATGGAGAGCATCTATGTGATGACGGGCCGCGAGATATGGCGCACGACCACGCGCTTCTGGGGCAAGCTGTTCGGCATCAACTTCGTGCTGGGCGTCGCCACCGGCATCACGATGGAGTTCCAGTTCGGCACCAACTGGTCCTATTACTCCCATTACGTCGGCGACATCTTCGGCGCGCCGCTCGCCATCGAAGGGCTGATGGCCTTCTTCCTGGAGGCGACGTTCGTCGGCCTGATGTTCTTCGGCTGGGACAAATTGTCCCGGCAGGCGCATCTGTTCACCACCTTCATGGTCGCGCTGGGATCGAACCTGTCGGCGCTGTGGATCCTCGTCGCCAACGGCTGGATGCAGCATCCGGCCGGCGCGCGGTTCAATCCGGCGACGATGCGCATGGAAGTCTCCGATTTCATGGCGGTGCTGTTCAATCCGGTCGCGCAGGCGAAGTTCGTGCATACGGTGAGCGCTGGCTATGTCTGCGCCTCGGTCTTCGTGCTCGGCGTATCCTCCTGGTATCTGCTCCGGGGGAAGTGGGTGGCGCTGGCCCGGCGCAGCTTCACCGTCGCGGCCGCCTTCGGCCTTGCCTCCTCGCTGTCGGTCGTCGTGCTGGGCGACGAGAGCGGCTATGCGCTGACCGACAACCAGAAGATGAAGCTCGCCGCGCTGGAGGCCATGTGGCACACCGAGCCGGCGCCGGCGGGGATCGCGATCTTCGGCATCCCGAGCCTGGAAGGGCGCGAAACGAGCTATGAGGTGAAGATCCCCTATGTGCTGGGGCTGATCTCCACGCGCAGCCTGACCGGGCAGGTTTCGGGCATCTTCGAACTGGTCGCCAGGGCGCAGGACCGGATCGAGAACGGCATCCAGGCCTATGACGCGGTGGAACGGCTGAAGACCAACCGCGACGATATGGCCGCGCGCGAGCAGTTCGAGCGGAGCAAGGCCGATCTCGGCTATGCGCTGCTCCTGAAGCGCTTCGTCGCCGATCCGCGCAACGCGACGCCGGAGCAGATCGGAAAGGCTGCATGGTCCACAGTGCCCAACGTGCCCGTGATGTTCTGGGTGTTCCGCGTGATGGCCGGGCTTGGCTTCTTCTTCATCGCCTTTTTCGGCGCGGCTTTCTGGATGGCCTCCGTCCAGCGCTTCGGGAGCGATCACGGCTTCTGGCGCTTCCTGATGCGCGCCGCCGTGTGGATCATCCCCCTGCCGTGGATCGCGATCGAGTTCGGCTGGATCCTGGCGGAGATCGGCCGCCAGCCATGGGCGATCGACGGCGTGCTGCCGACCTTCCTCGCCGCCTCCAGCCTGACGGTCGCGCAGCTCTGGACCACGATCATCGGCTTCACCGTGATCTACGGCGCGCTCGCGGTGATCGAGGTGCGCCTGATGCTGGCCGCGATCCGCAAGGGGCCGGACGTGCATCGCGCACCGCCCGACGTCGCCCCGGCGACCGCCGGCGGCTATGCCCCCATTCCCGCCGAATAAGGAGAACAGGTCATGGCTCCTCCCATCGACTATGAAACGCTCCGGCTGATCTGGTGGCTGCTGATGGGCGTCCTGCTGATCGGCTTCACCCTGACGGATGGCTTCGATCTCGGCACCGCGACGCTCCTCCCCTTCGTGGCGAAGACCGATGCCGAGCGCCGCCTCGTCATCAATTCGATCGGCGCGACGTGGGAGGGCAACCAGGTGTGGTTCATCCTCGGCGGCGGCGCGATCTTCGCGGCATGGCCGTTCGTTTATGCGGTCAGCTTCTCCGGCTTCTATCTGGCGATGTTCCTCGTCCTCGCCGCGTTGATCCTGCGGCCGGTCGGCTTCAAATACCGGTCGAAGAAGCCCGATGCCGCATGGCGGACGCGCTGGGACTGGGCGCTGTTCATCGGCGGCTTCGTGCCCGCGCTGGTGTTCGGCGTCGCGGTCGGCAATGTCCTGACCGGCATCCCCTTCCGCCTCGATAGCGACCTGCGCTCCTTCTACGAGGGGAGCCTGCTGGGCCTGTTCCACCCCTTCTCGCTGGTCGCCGGCCTGCTCTCGGTCGCGATGATCGTGCTGCACGGCGCAAGCTGGCTCGCGATCAAGGTAGAGCGCGGCGCGGTGCACGATCGCGCGCGCGCCTTCGGCCAGGTTGCGGCGGCGGCGTCGATCCTGCTGTTCGCGCTGGGCGGCGTGATGGTGGCGAAAATGGGCTTCGGCTACCGGCTTGCCCATGCGGCCGATCCCTTCGGCCCTTCCAATCCCTTGCTGTCGGGCACGGTCGCGGCGCCGGGGGCGTGGCTCGACAATTACGGCAGATATCCGTGGATGCTGATCGCGCCCGTCCTCGGCTTCGCGGGGCCGGCGCTGGCATGGATCGGCATCCGCAAGGGCCGCGAGGTGCTGGCCTTCGGCGGATCGTCGATCGGCGCGATCGGCATCATCGCCACGGTGGGCCTGTCGATGTTCCCCTTCATCCTGCCGAGCTCGATCGACCCGGCGTCGAGCCTGACCGTCTGGAACGCCTCGTCCAGCCAGGTGACATTGTTCATCATGCTGGCCGTGACGCTGGTCCTGCTGCCGATCGTGCTGATCTACACCGCCTGGGTCTATAAGGTGCTGTTCGGCCGGATCACGCTGGCGGAGGTCGACACCAATCCCGATTATTACTGACAAGGGCTGTTCGAAAAGGATTTGGCCGATGTGGTATTTCAGCTGGGTTCTGGGCGTCGGCCTCGCCGTGGGGTTCGGCATCCTCAACGGCATGTGGCATGAGTTCCACTCCGATCCCGACGACGACATGGTAAGCTGAGGGAAGCGCGCCCTAGCGGCCGGCAAGCGCCGCCTTCCGCGCCGCGCCGAACACCCGAAGAAACTCGCTCCGGCCCAGCGCGCCTTCGATCAGGCGCGAACCGATCACGAAAGCGGGCGTCCCCGCAAGGCCCAGCGCGAACGCCTCCCGCGTCGTGCGGGCCAGCGCCGCGTCGATTTCACCGCCGTGCGCTTCCAGATCATGCTCGATCCGGCTCCATTCGCCGCCCACGCTTTCGACAAGCTGCCGGAGGACATCCGGCTCGAGCACGCGCCTTTCCCGCATCAGCGCATGATGCACCTGCGGATAGAGCGACTGCCGATCGGCCGCGAGGGCCACACGCGCCGCCCGCTGCGAGATCGGCCCGAAGATCGGCCAGTCCTTGTAGATCACCGCCACGCCGCGATCTTCCTGAAGCGCCATGCGGAGATCCGGCTCGGCCTTCCGGCACGCGGGGCACTGATAATCGGTGAAGACCGCAAGGGTCACATCGGCGCCGGGCGGCCCTTCGCGCGGCGCTTCGCGATCGCGTAGCACCGCCTGCGCCACCGCATTTCCCGACACATCCCGCCCGAGCGGGGCCATCCGCCTGAGGAACAGGCTCGCCCCGTATCCCGCCGCGACGAGGCCGGTCAGCTGGAGCAATTGCCGGCGGGTCATGATATCCACGCGCTCCACCGTTTTGCCCGCGCCCTTTCCGCGCCCCGCGTCATCCGGTCGCGGGCTTCCCGTCATCCCGAAGCAGGATGTAGATGGCCGGAATAACCAGCACGGTGAGCAACGTCGAGGATGCAAGGCCGAACAGCAGCGAAATCGCAAGGCCCTGAAAGATCGGGTCGCCCAGGATCACGGCCGCGCCGATCATCGCCGCCAGCGCGGTGAGCAGGATCGGCTTGAACCGGATCGCCCCCGCCTCCAGCAGCACGTCGCGCAGCGGCTTGTCCGGCGTCGCGGCATGGCGGATGAAATCGACCAGCAGGATCGAGTTGCGCACGATGATGCCGGCGAGCGCGATGAAGCCGATCATCGAGGTCGCGGTGAACGGCGCGCGGAACAGCATGTGTCCGATGACGATGCCGACCAGCGTCAGCGGCACCGGCGTCAGGATCACCAGCGGCAGGCGGAAGCTCCTGAACTGCGCGACGACAAGGATATAAATGCCCAGCAACGCCACCATGAAGGCCGCGCCCATGTCGCGGAACGTGACCCATGTGATCTCCCATTCCCCGTCCCACAGCAGCGACGGCGCGCTTTCGTCCTCCGGCTGGCCGTTGAAGCGGATGGCGGGTTTCGCCAGCCCCTTGGCGGCCCAGTCGTGATCGTCCACGGCACGATCGACCGCCAGCATACCGTAGATCGGCGCTTCATAGGCGCCCGCAAGCTCGGCCGTCACCATGTCGGCATAACGGCCGTCGCGGCGGAAGATGACGGGGCTTCCCGCCTCCGCCCGCGCATCTACGACCGCATCCAGATCGATGAGTTGCCCGCCCGGCGTCTGCGCGACCGGCGTGCTCGAAAGCGTCCCCGTCCAGCTACGATCCTTCTGAGCGAGCGCAATGGTGATGGGAAGCGGCGTCCGCCCGTCGCCGCGCGGCGCATAGCCCACGGTCCGGCTGTCCATCAGCATCCCGATGCTGTCCGCGACCTGTCGCTCCGAAAGGCCGTAATAATCGAGCCTGTCGCGCCGGATATCGAGGCGGAGCCTGGGACGCGGGGCGCCGATGCTGTTGTCCACGTCGACGATGAAGGGAACGGAGCGGAAGATCTTCTCCAGCTCGGCCGCCGTCCTCCGGCGCGTGTCCGCATCGGGGCCGTAGACCTCGGCGAGCAACGTCGCGAGCACGGGCGGC
>JAYRJH010000161.1:0-6829 GCA_041906415.1 Sphingomonas sp.
AGGCTTTCGCCCATTGTCCAATATTCCCCACTGCTGCCTCCCGTAGGAGTCTGGGCCGTGTCTCAGTCCCAGTGTGGCTGATCATCCTCTCAGACCAGCTAAGGATCGTCGCCTTGGTGAGCTCTTACCTCACCAACTAGCTAATCCTACGCGGGCTCATCCCTGGGCGATAAATCTTTGGACTTTCGTCGTCATCCGGTATTAGCGTCCGTTTCCAGACGTTATTCCGAACCCAGGGGCAGATTCCCACGCGTTACGCACCCGTGCGCCACTATGCCCGAAGGCATCGTTCGACTTGCATGTGTTAGGCATGCCGCCAGCGTTCGTTCTGAGCCATGATCAAACTCTCAAGTTCATATCCCACACCAACACCAGCGGAATAACCGGCATCAGCGCAGACATCTCAAGGAGCCCGTCCTGCACATAACATTACTGTGGATAAGTAACGAGACATGCGAACAGGCTTGGCTTTAACCGAGCACCCGGCACCCTGAGGCTGCCGGACCCGGAGCCGCCGCCCACATGTCCCTTCATCTAAATCACAATGTCAAAGAGCCGACAAAAACCGACGCTCCAGCCTTCCCCCGCTTTCCCAGGGGCGACCCAAGCGCCTGATTTGCGATGACCTCCGAAACACATCCTAGCGGCGCGCCCCGTCGGTGAAACCCCCTCTAGGCCCCTCCCCCACACCCGTCAAACACTTTTTGCAATTTTGTTTCCTCCACTACACAAAATCACCAACACACAAGGGGTTTTAACGCCTTATGAAGGCGGGCATCTTAGGGCGGGATCGATGGACGCCGCCACGAATCAGCCGAATCAGTCGACGGAATCGCTCACCCGGCAGGTGCGTGATGCGGTGATTTGGCGTTCAGGGAGCCAGATTCTCGCGCAGCTCGTGCAATGGGCCGCCACCTTCCTGGTGATTCGCATCCTCAGCCCACACGATTACGGCCTCTACGCCATGGGCGGGGTGGTGATGGTGTTCCTCAACATGCTCAACGGCTATGGGCTGGCGAGCGGGCTGGTGCAGCGCCAGACGATCACCGGGCGCGAAGTGCGTCAACTGTTCGGGATGCTGATCGCGCTCAACGCCACACTCGCGCTCGCGCAGCTCGCGCTCGCCCCGCTTGCGGCGAGCTATTATCGCCAGCCGGAGGTTGCGATGCTGCTGCGCGTTCAGGCGCTGGGCTATCTTGCGACACCGTTCATCGCATTGCCTTATGCCTTGCTCAGCCGGGAGATGGATTTCCGGCGGCAGGCGAAGGTGAACATGGTCGCCTCGATCGTCAGCGCCAGCACCGCTCTGGCCGGGGCGATGGCAGGGCTGGGGGTATGGACACTGGTGTTCGCACCGATGGCGCTGTTCTACACGCGCGCGATCGGAATGACGATCGCGGCGCGCGCGCTCGTCTGGCCGACGTTCGACTTCCGGGGCGCGGGCGGGCTGGCGCGATTCGGGGGAGTCATGGCGGCGAGCCAGCTCTTCTGGTTCTGTCAGAGCCAGGCCGACGTGTTCATTGCCGGGCGCGTCTTCACGCCACACATGCTGGGTATCTATACCACCAGCCTGTTCCTGACGCAGATCTTCGTCTCGAAATTCGTGCCGCCGCTCAACGAGGTGGCCTTCTCCGCTTATGCGCGCATCCAGCATGATCCGGCGGCGACCGCGGCGGCGTTCCTGAAGGCGGTGCGGATCATCATGCTGGTCGCGCTGCCCTTCTACTTCGGGCTGGCGATCACGGCCGAGCCGCTGGTGCTCACCATGCTGGGCGACAAATGGGCGGAGGCCGTACCCGTCGTGCGTCTGCTGGCCTGCGCCATGCCGTTCATGACGTTGCAGGTGCTGTTCACCCCGGCATGCGACGCGATGGGACGCCCGGGCATCGGCGTACGCAACGGCGCGACGGGCGCGACGATCCTCGCGCTCGCTTTCCTGATCGCGGCGCGCTGGGGGCCGAGCGGGCTGGGATGGGCGTGGATCTGCGCCTATCCGATCTATCTCGGCTTCACCTGTTGGCGATCCCTGCCGGTGATCGGGGTGAACCTGCGCGCTGTGGCCGGAGCTATCGCGCCACCGCTCACGGCCGCCTCGGCGATGGCGGCGCTGGTGTTGCTGGCGGGGCGTTGGTTGCCGCCCCTCGCGCCTGCGCCGCACCTCGCCGTGCTGGTCGCGATCGGGGCAGTGGTTTATCTCTGCGCGTTATTCGCCTTCGCGCGCGGCACGATCGAGGAACTGATCGCTCTGATCTGGCGGTGAAGGCCCCCCGCAGCGCGCTGTTCACTGCGGTAAGCCGTGTCCTGTGCGCGTTTCATTTCACTGGGATGCGTTGGCGAAGTACCTCTTCGCAATGGTGGGCGGTGACGGGCTCGAACCGCCGACCCTCTCGGTGTAAACGAGATGCTCTACCAACTGAGCTAACCGCCCGTGCAGCTCCTGCCTTTAGGCGGATATGACCGCCGGTCAACCAAGCCGCAACCGCCCCATAGGAAAAAGAGCCACGGCGAACGGGTCGCCGTGGCTCCATGGCTCAAGCCGGGATCAGCCTCAGAACTTGAAGCCGGCGCGCACGCCATAGGTGCGGGGGTCGGCTACGGTTATAAGGGCGGAATAACCGGTCGCGGCCGCGGTGACGACGAATTCTCGATATTCTTCACATAGCCCTGGATATACCAGCGATCGCTCGGCGCGTTGTAGGACAGCAGCAGATCCGTCTTGCTGTAGCTCGGCACGCGGAACTGGTTGAGCGTCCCAAGCGCGGCCAGCTCATAGCCGTCGGACACGCGGGTGCGCGCGCCGAGCTGGACATTGCCGCCATTGGCCAGATCGAACGTGTGGGTATAGCCCGCCGTGAAGCCGAGGTTCGGCGAACGATCGAGCTTCCTGCCCGTCCAGTCATAGCCCGGCGCCGGCACGAAGCTGGCATAGCGGGCGTTCAGCCACGAGAAGGAGAAGTCGAACCGGTCGCTGTGCGACGGGGTGACGACGCCTTCCGCCTCGACGCCGTCCACCTTCGCCTTGGCGGCGTTGGTGGTCAGCGTGACCGGCGCGCTGCCCGGCACGGACAGGATCTGGGTGAGCTGCATGTCCGTGTAATCGTAATGGAACACGGACAGGTTCAGGCGCACCGCATTGTCGAGGAAGCGGGTCTTGAGGCCGGCCTCATAGGAGGTCAGCGTCTCCGGCCGGTAATAGAGCTGGTCCGGCGTGCGGACGCAGCCCAGGATGCCGGAGCTGATGAGGCAGCCGTCGTTGAAGCCGCCCGCCTTGTAGCCGGTCGACACCACCGCATAGAGCAGCGAGCGATCGTTCAGATCGTAATCCACGCCCGCGCGCCACGTCGTCTTGGAGAAGGTGCGGTCCGCATCGTTGTGCGAGAAGCGGTCGGTCGGCAGGTTGCAGGCCAGCGTGCTGCAGATCTCGTTGATGCCGATGCGCGACTTCCTGTCGTGCGAATAGCGGACGCCGCCCGTCAGGCGCAGGCGATCGGTGATGCTCCACGTGACCTGGCCGAAGCCGGCCCAGGATTCGGAGATCGTCGGGTCCTGCACGAAGGAATAGACGTAGCCGGGCGTGTTCGGCGTCTGGCTGAGCAGCCCGTAGACGTCATAGACGATCGAGGACTGTTCCTTGAAGTAATAGATGCCGGCCTGCGCCTTGATCGGGCCGGAGCCGCTGGTCGACAGGCGCAGTTCCTGGCTGTTCTGCCAGTAATGGCCGTCATAATGGGTCGGCGACATCACCACGCCGCCATAGAGCGTGCCGACGCTGTTCTCGTCGCGGTTGAATTTGCGGTAGGAGCCGAGATAGTTCAGCGTGACCGGGCCGAGATCATATTTGAAATCGGCCATGATGCCCCAGGTGTTGTTCCGCCGCGCCAGCGAACCGCCATAGGCGCCGCCCACCGTGTTGAGCTCGTCGGCCGTCTTGTCGTTGCCGATGTAGATCGGATCGACGCCGTTCGTGCCGAAGTTCTTGTAGAAGTTCGCGGTCGGCACATTGGGGTTGGCCTGGCCGCGCATCGACGAATAATCGCCGCGCAGGGTGAGCTGCGCCGGGCCGAAATCGAACAAGGCGGAAAGACGGCCGCTGATATTGTTCTTGTAGGGATCGAGCTCGGAGGTCCACCGGCCGTTCGACCGCGTGAAATTGTCGCGGCGGTCATAGTTCACCGCGCCGCGCAGCGCGACATGCTCGCCCACGGGCACGTTGAGCACGCCGGTGATCTGGGTGTTGTTGTAATTGCCATAAGCCGCGTCGAACGAGCCGCCGAACCTGCCCAGTTCCGGCGCGTTGGTGATGATGTTGACGAGGCCGGCGGTGGTGTTGCGCCCGAACAAGGTGCCCTGCGGCCCGCGCAGCACCTCGACGCGGGCGATGTCGTAGAAGCTCACCTCCTGCGCCTGCGTGCGGGCGATGTAGATGCCGTCCGACATGAACGCGGCGGAGGGATCGCCCTTCTCGGTGTTGTCGGCGCTGCTGATGCCACGGATCGTGATCTGCAGGCCGTTGTTGCGATCGATCGCCAGGTTGGGGACCTGATCGCCCAGATTGGTCGGGTTGGTCACGCCCTGCGCGGTCAGCGTCGAGCCGCTCACGGCGGTCAGCGCCACCGGCGTCTTGGAGGCGAGCGTGGAGTTGCGGGTGGCGGTGACGACGATGTCGCCGGTCGCCGCCGCCGTTTCCTCGACGGCCTGATCGGCGGAAGCCGCCTGCTCCTGTGCCTGGGCCTGCACCGCGAGGGTCAGCCCCGCGGCAAGCGCGAACAAGGACGCGCACTTGCGATAATCGAGCATCTTTATCCTGTTCCTTCCTGATCCTGCGTTATTTTCCGGTTTGTTTTCTTGTTACTTCCAGCGACGCTCCGGCAGCGTGACGGAAACCTCCTCGCCCAGATCGGCCGCCGACGCGCCGAGCGCGAAGCGATAGGTGCCGCCGGCGAGGCGCCACCCGTCCCGGGTCCATTCCGCGAGCACGCGCGGATCGATCGACACTTCGGCCGTCTTGCTCTCGCCCGGCTGCAGCTCGACGCGGGCGAAGCCGGCGAGACGCTGCGTCGCGCCGCTCGGCGTGCCGACCAGATAGAGCTGGCCGACGTCCGCGCCCGCGCGCTTGCCGGTGTTGGTGAGGGTGAAGCGCGCCGACGGCGCGACCCCGCCCGTCATCTTCAGCCCGCCCCGCGTGAAGCTGGTGTAGCTGAGGCCGAAGCCGAACGGGAACAGCGGCGCCTTCTTCGTCCTGGCGAACCAGCGATAGCCGACGTCCGCGCCCTCGATATCATAGTCCACCTTCAGCGTCTGGCCCGGCTTGCCGACGCCGGCGAAGTTCGGCTCGACCGTCGCCGCGCCCGGCACTTCGGGACGCGGAAGCTGATCGACCGAGGCCGGGAAGGTGACGGGCAGGCGGCCGGAGGGGTTCACGTCGCCGAACAGCACGCGGGCGATCGCCTCGCCGCCACGCGCGCCGGGATACCATGCCTCGAGCACGGCCGCCGTCTTGTCCAGCCACGGCATCGCCACCGGGCTGCCGGTTTCCAGCACCACGATCGTATTGGGATTGGCCGCCGTCACCGCCGCGATCAGCGCGTCCTGGCCGAGCGGCAGGCTGAGGTCCGGCTGGTCGAAGCCCTCGCTCGTCCATTGCGTGGCGAAGACGATCGCGACGTCCGCGCCCTTCGCGGCAAGCGCCGCCTCACTGGGATAGCGGCCGTTGCGATAGATCACGTCGGCCTGCGGCGCGCGCGCCTTGATCGCGGCGAGCGGGGAGGAGCGCTGGTAATTCTCCGCCATGATGCCGGCGAACATGCCGTTGGTGGTCAGCGGGATGGAGATCGCCGGGCCGCCCTGCCCCTGCGTCTGGGAGGAGCCGCCGCCCGAAAGCACGCCCGAATCCGCATAGCCGCCGATCACCGCGATGCGCTTCGCGGACGCCGCCAGCGGCAGCGCGCCGCCCTTGTTGCGCAGCAGGACGATGCCCTTTTCGGCCACTTCCTGCGCCACCTTGCCGTCGGCCTCGAAATCGATCGGCGCGATCTTCGACGGGTTGGCGTCCACCCCGACCGCGAACATCGAGCGGAGCACGCGGCGGTTCATGTCGCCCAGGCGCGCGCGATAGCGTTTGTCGGTCTTCGCCGCGTCGAGCAGCTTGTCGCCCAGGAACACGCCCGGATCGAGCTGCTCGCCCGATTGCTGGTCCAGCCCGTTGAGCACGAAATCGAGCTGGTGGACGGCACCCCAGTCCGACATGACGAAGCCGGGATATTTCCAGTCCTGCTTCAGCACGCGGTTGAGCAGATAATCGTTGCCGCACGCCTGCGCGCCGTTCACCTTGTTATAGGCGCACATGACCGAGCCGGGCTTCCCCTTCTCGATCGCGATCTCGAACGCGAGCAGGTCGCTCATGCGCAGCGCCGCGTCGCTGATGACGGAATCGCTGAAGTGGCGGCCCGTCTCCATCGGGTTGATCGCGAAATGCTTCACCGTGGAGATCACGTTGCGCGACTGGACGCCGGCCACCGCCGCGCCGCCGAGCAGGCCGGAATGGAGCGGGTCCTCGCCCAGATATTCGAAATTGCGGCCGCCGCGCGGATCGCGCACCAGGTTGATGCCGCCGGCGAGCAGCACGTTGAACCCCTTGGCATGCGCCTCGCCCGCGATCATCGCGCCGCCGCGGTGCATCAGCTCCTCGCTCCAGGTGGAGCCCATGGCGAGGCCGGAGGGCAGGGCGGTGGCGCCGTCCTTGCGGATGCCGCCGGCATAGGCGACGCCGAGGCTTGCGTCCGTCTCTGTCAGCGCTGGCACGCCGAGCCGCTCGACACCCTGGATATAG
>JAYRJH010000162.1:0-6791 GCA_041906415.1 Sphingomonas sp.
CTCTTCCGCGATGAAGGTCATCAGGTTGATGACCTTCTCCGGCGTGCCGACGAACTTCGCGCGCAACTTCTCATCCTGCGTGCAGACCCCGACCGGGCAGGTGTTCGAATGGCATTGCCGCACCATGATGCAGCCCATCGCCACCAGGCTGAGCGTGCCGATGCCGAACTCCTCCGCGCCCAGGATCGCGGCGATCACGATGTCGCGCCCGGTCTTGAGGCCGCCGTCCGCGCGCAGCTTGATCCGCCCGCGCAGGCCGTTCAGCGTCAGCACCTGGTTGACCTCGGACAGGCCCATTTCCCACGGCGTGCCGGCATATTTGATGCTGGTCTGCGGGCTTGCGCCCGTGCCGCCGACATGGCCGGAGACGAGGATCACGTCCGCATGGGCCTTCGCCACGCCCGCGGCGACCGTGCCGATGCCCGCCGACGAGACGAGCTTCACGCACACCCGCGCGCGCGGGTTGATCTGCTTCAGGTCATAGATGAGCTGCGCCAGATCCTCGATCGAATAGATATCGTGGTGCGGCGGCGGGGAGATGAGCGTCACGCCCGGAGTTGCGTGGCGCAACTTCGCGATGAACTCCGTCACCTTGAAACCGGGGAGCTGCCCGCCCTCGCCGGGCTTGGCGCCTTGCGCCACCTTGATCTCGATCTCCTCGCAGGCGTTGAGATATTCGGCCGTCACGCCGAAGCGCCCGCTCGCGATCTGCTTGATGACCGAATTGGCGTTGTCGCCGTTCGGATAAGGCTTGTAGCGCGCCTTGTCCTCGCCGCCCTCGCCCGACACTGCCTTAGCGCCGATGCGGTTCATCGCGATCGCCAGCGTCTCGTGCGCCTCCGGGCTGAGCGCGCCGAGCGACATGCCGGGCGTGACGAAGCGCTTGCGGATCTCCGTGATCGGCTCGACCTGATCGACCGGCAGCCCTTCCGCCGGGAAGTTGAACTGCAACAGGTCGCGCAGGTAGATCGGCGGCAGATCCGACACGCCGCGCGAGAATTGCAGATAGGTGGAATAGCTGTCGGTCGAGACCGACGTCTGCAGCAAGTGCATGAGCTGTGCCGAATAGGCGTGCGGCTCGCCCGTGTTGCGCTGGCGATAGAAGCCGCCGATCGGCAGGTTCACCACCGCCGGATCGAACGCCGCCCCATGCCGGTCGGTCGCGTTGATGTGGAGCGAGGCATAGCCCTCGCCCGATATCTTCGCCGGCATGCCGGGGAACAGATCATTCACCAGCGCGCGCGAAAGCCCGACCGCCTCGAAATTATAGCCGCCGCGATAGCTGGAGATCACCGCGATCCCCATCTTCGACATGATCTTGAGCAGCCCCTCCTCGATCGCGACGCGGTGGCGATCGAGGCATTGCTCCATCGTGAGGTCGCCGAACAGGCCGCGCGCGTGGCGGTCGGCGATCGCGGCTTCGGCCAGATAGGCGTTCACCGTCGTCGCGCCGACGCCGATCAGCACCGCATAATAATGCGTGTCGAGACATTCCGCCGCGCGCACGTTGATCGAGGCATAGGAACGCAGGCCGCGCCGCACGAGATGCGTGTGCACCGCCGCCGCCGCCAGCACGCCGGGGATGGAGACGCGATCGGGGCCGATATGCTCGTCGGTCAGGAACAATTCGCTGCGTCCCTCGCGCACCGCCTGTTCGGCCTGGTTGCGGATGCGCTGGATCGCGGCGCGCAGCCGCTCCGGCCCGCCGTCCGCCTCGAACGTGCAGTCGATCTCCGCCGCGGCATGGCCGAAATAGGCCTTCAGCCGCCCCCACATGGCGGACGTCAGCACCGGCGAATCCATCACCAGCACGCGCTCGCGCCGATCCTCGGTGTCGAGGATGTTGGCGAGGTTGCCGAAGCGCGTCTTGAGCGACATGACATAGCGTTCGCGCAGGGAGTCGATCGGCGGGTTCGTCACCTGCGAGAAATTCTGGCGGAAGAAATGGCTCAGCAGGCGCGGCTTGTCGGAGATGACGGCGAGCGGCGTGTCGTCGCCCATCGATCCGATCGCTTCCTTCCCGGTCTCCACCATCGGCGCGAGGATCAGCTCCATGTCCTCCAGCGTCTGCCCGGCGGCGACCTGGCGGCGCGCCAGTTCCGCGCGGTCATAGCGCGGCACGCTGTTGGCGGGGGCGGGGGGGAGGTCTTCCAGCGTCGCGAAATTGCCGATCATCGCGGCATAATCCTGCTCGCCGGCGATGCGGTCCTTGATCGCGCGATCGTGGTAGACGCGGCCTTCCGCCAGATCGACCGCGATCATCTGCCCCGGCCCCAGCCGCCCCTTCGCCACCACGGTGGATTCGGGCACGACCACCATGCCGCTCTCGGAACCGACGATCAGCAGCCCGTCCGCCGTTTCGGTGTAGCGCAGCGGGCGAAGCGCGTTGCGGTCCATCCCCGCCACCGCCCAGCGCCCGTCCGTCATGGCGAGCGCGGCGGGGCCGTCCCACGGCTCCATCACGCTGGCGAGATACTGATACATGGCCGCATGCGCAGGCGGCACGCCGTCGTCGCCGGTCTGCCATGCCTCCGGCACCAGCATCAGCTTGGCGGTCGGCGCGTCGCGGCCGGAACGGCAGATCGCCTCGAACGTCGCGTCGAGCGCGGCGGTGTCGCTCGCGCCGGCCGGGATCACCGGCTTGATATCCTCCGAATGTTCCCCGAACGCGATCGAGGCCATGCGGATCTCGTGGCTGAGCATCCAGTTCTTGTTGCCGCGGATCGTGTTGATCTCGCCATTGTGCGCGAGGCAGCGGAACGGCTGCGCCAGCCACCATTGCGGGAAGGTGTTGGTGGAATAGCGCTGGTGGAAGATCGCGACGCGGCTCTCGAAGCGCTTGTCGACCAGATCGGGATAGAAGACCGACAGGCTCTCCGCAAGGAACAGCCCCTTGTAGATGATCGACCGGCAGGAGAGCGAGCAGATATAGAAGCCCTGGATCTGCGCCGCGATCACGCGCTTCTCGATGCGGCGCCGGATCAGGTAGAGGTTCTTCTCGAACTCCGCCGCATCCACCTCGTCCGGCAGCGGGCCTGCGATCATGATCTGCTCGATCTCGGGCCGCGTCTCCTGCGCCTTGCGGCCGATCACCGACACGTCCACCGGCACCTGCCGCCAGCCGTAGATCGTATAGCCCGCCTCGATGATAGCGCTTTCGACGATCGTGCGGCACGTCTCCTGCGCGCCGAGATCGGTGCGCGGCAGGAAGATCATGCCCACCGCCAGCCTGTTCGGCAGCACCTTGTGGCCACTCGCCGCGATCGCATCGTCGAAGAAGCGGATCGGCAGGTCGACATGCACGCCGGCCCCGTCGCCGGTCTTGCCGTCGGCATCGACCGCGCCGCGATGCCACACCGCCTTCAGCGCATCGATCGCCGACTGGACGACGCGGCGCGACGGCTGCCCGTCGGTCGCGGCGACGAGGCCGACGCCGCAGGCATCGGATTCGAATTCGGGGCGATACATGCCCTCGAGGGCGAGGCGGGTGCGCTGGTCGGTCATAGCGGGCCCTTCGGGTCTTGCAGTTTGTTCTCGTCGACGCCCAGCGCATGCGCGAGCTTCGCCTTTTCGTCCGGGGTCAGGTCTTTCAGCTTGCGCGGCGGCGGCAGGCCGGCCGTCGCCTTCTGCGCCGCCTCGATGAATTGCGGCATGTGCTCCATCATCTTCGGCATCATGGCCTTCATCTCGTCGGCCATCGCCGGATCGGCCATGATCGTCATATACTGGCGCGCGAATTTCGCGCCCGAGGGCGTGACGAAGAAACGATCGATATCGGCCAGCTCGGCCTGCGAGAACCGCCCGGCATAGGCCTTGGCCATCGCCTCGCGCAGCTCCGGCTCCAGCGTAGTGAAGAAATCGCCCATCGCGTTCAGCATCGCACGCATCGAAAGCCGCGTCCGTTCCTCCCAGCGCGGGTCGTAGATCGCCATGACCTGCGACACGTTCACCTTGTCGAGCTTCGCGGCCTGCTCCGGGCTGAGACCGCCGAGCTGGACAAGCTGGCGAAGGGGCATGGCCTTCATGCTCTCGCTCATATTGCCCATGATCGGGTCCATCATCGGCCCCATGATCTGCTTGTAGATGCCCGGCGGCATCAGGTGGCCGACCACCTGCCGCGCCTCCGCCAGCGTCGCCGGATCGAGAGGAGCGGCGGCGGGAGCGGCGGGCGCCGTCTGCGCCGCCACGGGCGCGGCGATCAACATCGCCGCCAGAGCAACCGTCAACCGCATCATGCCGCCTCCATCTCGCGCGCGGCCTTCGCGTTCGTCCCGGCCTGCGCCTTCAGCCAATTGTGCATCTGCTCCGCGACGTCGCGCCCGTCGCGGATCGCCCAGACGACGAGGCTCGCGCCGCGCACGATGTCGCCCGCGGCGAACACGCCGTCGAGGCTGGTCATCAGCGTCCTGCCGTCCACCAGCAGGGTGCCCCAGCGCGTAACACCCAGCCCCGGCGAATCCCACAGGCGCGGCAGTTCCTCCGCATCGAAGCCAAGCGCCTTGATGACGAGATCGGCCGGGAAGGACATTTCGTTGCCCGGATCGACCTCCGGCATCCGCCGCCCGCTCGCATCGGCGGCGCCCAGCCGCATCCGCGCCGCGCGGACGCTCGACACCCGCTCACCGTCGAAGGACAAAGGCGCGGAGAGCCAGACGAACTCCACGCCCTCCTCCTCCGCATTGGCCACCTCGCGCTGGCTGCCGGGCATGTTCGCGCGGTCGCGGCGGTAGAGGCATTTCACGCTCTTCGCACCCTGCCGGATCGCGGTGCGCACGCAATCCATCGCGGTGTCCCCGCCGCCGATCACCACCACATGCTTGCCGGCGGCGTTCAGCCCGCCCGCGTCGAACGCCGGCACCGCGTCGCCGAAGCTCTTGCGGTTGGAGGCGGTGAGATAGTCCAGCGCCTCCACCACGCCATGGGAATCGCCGCCCGGCACATCGATGCCGCGAGCGCGATAGACGCCGGTCGCGATCAATATGGCGTCATGCCGCGCACGCAATTCCTCCAGCGTCGCATCCCGGCCGACCTCGAAACTGTCGTGGAACACGATCCCGCCCTCGCGCAGCCGCTCCACGCGCCGCATCACCACCGATTTCTCCAGCTTGAAGCCGGGGATACCATAGGTGAGCAGGCCGCCCGCGCGATCGTGCCGGTCATAGACATGCACGTCATAGCCATGGCCGCGCAGATATTCCGCCGCCGTCAGCCCCGCCGGCCCCGCGCCGATCACGCCGACCGACCGGCCGCGCGCCGGGCCGGGCCTGAGTGGCTCCACCCAGCCTTCCTCCCAGGCGGTGTCGGTGATGAACTTCTCCACCGATCCGATCGTCACCGCGCCATGGCCGGAAAACTCGATGACGCAATTGCCCTCGCACAAACGGTCCTGCGGGCAGATGCGGCCGCAGATCTCCGGCATGGTGGAGGTGCTGTTCGACAGCTCATAGGCTTCGCGCAGCCGTCCCTCGGCCGTCAGCCGCAGCCAGTCCGGGATATGGTTGTGCAGCGGGCAATGGACGGAGCAATAAGGCACGCCGCATTGCGAGCAGCGCGATGCCTGCTCCTCCGCCGTCGGCACGGCATAGCGTTCCGCTATCTCGCGAAAGTCCTCCGCACGCTCCGCCGCGCCGCGCTTGTCCGGATAGGATTGCGCCTTCGCGACGAATCGAAGCATCTTTTCCACAGCCATAAGCCCTCCGCCAGCCGCGTTCTCACAGCCGGGGAGAGACAACAAGGCAGCATTGCTGTCCTATATGTCGGTTTATGGCGTTAGATATCGAATTGAAGGCAGAAATTACTCTCTAATAAATGCCGTATCGGTCCTAATGCAGGAAAATTGCCGCCAGGGCGATGCTCCCCGCAATGATGCGATACCAGGCGAAGGGCTGGAAGCCATGTTTCGCCACCATGGTGATGAACCACCGCACCACCACGAGCGCCACGACGAAGGACACGATGAAGCCGATCGCGATCGACCCGTAGTGCGCGCCGCTCAGGTCATGCCGCGCCTTCCACAGGGTCAGCGCGGTCGCGCCCAGCATGGTGGGGATGGCAAGGAAGAAACTGTATTCCGCCGCCGTCTCGCGGCTCACCCCCAGCGTCCGCGCGCCAAGGATCGTGGCGCCGGAGCGGCTGACGCCGGGGATCATCGCAAGGCACTGCATTGCCCCGATGCCGAGCGCGGTGCGCCACGAGAGCGATTCCACCGAATCCGTATGGGCGGGCGGCGCGAACCGCTCGATGACGAGGATCGCGATGCCGCCGACGATCAGCGCCACCGCCACCACGACCGGCGCGATCACCGGCGCCTCCAGCACCGCCTTGATCCCCCTGTAGGCGATCGCGCCGACGATCGCGGCGGGCAGGAAGCCCAGGAGCAGGTTGCGCGTGAAGGCGATCGCGCCCGGATCGCGCCGCATCAGCCCGTGGGCGACGCCGGTGAAGCGGTGCCAGAACAGCACCACCACCGCCAGGATCGCGCCGAGCTGAATCACTATGTCGAACACCGCGTCCGCCTCCGGCAGGCCCAGCAGCGCGCCCGCGAGGATCAGGTGCCCGGTCGAGGAGACGGGCAGGAATTCGGTCACGCCCTCGACGATCCCCAGCAGGATCACGATCAGCAGGTCGGTCATGGATGGTCCTTACGGGGCCGATGTGGTGCGGCCGAAGCGCCGGCGGCCACGCGCCGCCGGTCGCGGGAAGCGCCTCAGGCCTGGGCGAACGTGGCGAACCGCCCCGCGCGGCGATAGCATACCAGCCACGCGGGCGCGGCGGTCGCCAGCGGGGTCGGC
>JAYRJH010000163.1:0-6721 GCA_041906415.1 Sphingomonas sp.
TATCCGAACGGTTGACGGACGCGCCCGCCGCGTCGATCAGGCGTGCATGGCTGACGATACCTCGCTTCGCAACGTCGCTCTCCTGATCGACGCGGACAACGCCTCATGGCACGCGATCGATCCGGTGCTGACCGTGCTCGCGGAGCTTGGCAGCGTCAACGTGCGCCGCGTCTACGGCAACTGGTCCAAGCCGGCGCTGAAGGGCTGGCGCGACATGACGCTGAAATACGGCATAGAGCCGCAGCAGCAGTTCGACCTGACCAAGGGCAAGAACGCCACCGACATGAAGATGACCATCGACGCGATGGACCTGCTCTATCGCGGGCGGGTGCAGGCGTTCGGCATCATGTCTTCGGACAGTGATTTCATGCCGCTCGCCATGCGCATCCGCCAGGACGGGCACGACGTCTACGGCTTCGGTTCCGCGCGCACGCCGCAGGCTTTCCAGAACGCCTGCACGCGCTTCATCGATATCGACAAGCTGCAGGCTGCCCATGTCACCACCCCGGAAAGCGGGACGAGCGCCGCCGCCGCCTCGCCGCCGCCCGCGCGCAAGCCCGATGTCGACCCGGAACTGGTGAAGCTGCTGATCGACGCCTACGACAATGTGAAGCGCGACGAGCGCGGCTATGTCAGCCTCTCCGCCATGGGGCAGCTCGCCGCCAACCGCTCCAGCTTCGACGTGCGCAACTACGGGTTCAAGCGCCTGTCCGACCTGATCCAGTCCGTCCCCAATTTCTCCACCGAGCGGCGGGACGATGGCCGCGTCTTCGTCCGTCGCGTTCATTGAGCAAGGAGTTTCCGATGCGTTCCCTTCCCCTTCTCGCGCTCGCCGCGATGCTTGCGGCGCCCGCCACCGCGCAGACCGACCCGCAACGGCTTTCGGACATGGTCCGCACGCTCGCATCGCCCGAATTCGGCGGCCGCGCGCCGGGCACGGCGGGCGAGAAGGTGACGACCGACTGGCTGGTTGCGCAGTTCCGGAAGCTGGGTCTGGAGCCGGGGGCGGCGAACGGCCAGTGGATCCAGCCCGTTCCGCTGATCCACACCCGGCTCGGCGACGGCACGATGAGCGCGGGCGGGATGCCGCTGGTGCAGGGCAAGGACGTGGCGATGACCACGGTTCGCGGCGACGCCCGTATCGCGATCAAGGACGCGCCCATGGTCTTCGTCGGCTACGGCGTGTCCGCGCCGGAAGCGAAATGGGACGATTTCAAGGGCGTGGACGTGCGCGGCAAGGTCGTCGTCTTCCTCGTCAACGATCCGGATTTCGCGGCCCGGCCGGGCGAGGATGCGGTGGGCCGGTTCGGCGGCAAGCGTATGACCTATTACGGCCGCTGGACCTATAAATATGAGGAAGCCGCCCGGCGCGGTGCGGCGGCCGCCCTGATCGTCCACGATACGGATGCGGCGGGCTATCCCTGGTCCACCGCCAATGCCTCGAACGGCGAGAATTACGATATCGTGCGCGGGGCGGACGATCCGCGCCTGCCGCTGCAGGGCTGGATTTCCGGCGAGGCGGCGAACCGCCTGTTCACGGCCGCCGGGCTCGATCTGGCGAAGCTGCGGGTCGAGGCGCGCTCCGCATCCTTCCATCCCGTCGAGATGAAGCCGCGTTTCTCCGCCGACCTGCCCGTCACCGCCGAGCGGATCGAGAGCGCCAATGTCCTGGCGAAGATCCCCGGCACGAAACGCCCGGACGAAACCGTGATGTTCGGCGCGCATTGGGACGCCTATGGAGAAGGCCCGCCCGATGCCAGCGGCAAGACGATGCGTCCCGGCGCGAACGACGACGGGCTGGGCGTCGCCGGCGTGCTGGAGCTGGCGCGCCAGTTCAAGGCCGGGCCGAAGCCGGAGCGGACCCTGGTGTTCGCATTATGGACAGGCGAGGAACGCGGGCTACTCGGCTCCGAATATTATGCCGCTCACCCGATATATCCGCTGGAGAAGACCGCCGCGAACCTGACGCTGGACGTGCTCCAGACCGCCGGCCCGGCGAAGGACGTGATCCTGGTCGGCGCGGGTAATTCCTCGCTCGACACGATGCTTGCGGCCGTCGCGAAGGCGCAGGGCCGCACCGTAACGCCTGAAACCGCGAGCGAGCGCGGGCTGTTTTACCGCGCGGATCATTTCTCCGTCGTGCGGCGCGGCGTGCCCTCGCTGCTGCTGATGGCCCTGGGCGGCGCGCCGGACCTGAAGGCGGGCGGCAGGGACGCCGGGCAGAAGTGGTTCGACGGCTATATGGCCTGCTACCACAAGACCTGCGACGCATGGTCGCCGGAGTGGAACCTCGCGGGCGCGGCGCAGGACGTGGACCTGTTCCTCGCCATGGGTCGGCAATTGTCGAAGGCCGGCGTGTGGCCGACGTGGAACGCGGGGAACGAGTTCATCGCGCTCCGCAACAAGAGCGCGGCTGAGCGGAAGTAAGCCCACCTCGGAAGCCCCCTCCCCCTCGGGAGAGGGGCTTGTCCGACCCTCTCAGATGAATTCGATCTTCGACACCAGGTAATAACGGTCGCCCGCCGGCACGGACACCTCCACCTCGTCGTCCACGCTGCGCCCGATCAGCGCGCGGCCCAACGGGGAATTATAGCTGATGCGCCCCGTCTTGGCGTCCGCCTCGGTCTGGCCGACGATCTGGTAGCGGATCGGCTTCTCGTCCTCGTCGAGCAGGGTGACGGTGGCGCCGAACACCACCTTGTCGCCCGACAGGTCCTTGGGATCGATGATCTGCGCGCGGGAGATCTTGTCCTCGATATCGGCGATCGAGGCCTCGATCTGGCCCTGCCGCTCCTTCGCGGCGTGATATTCGGCGTTCTCGGAAAGGTCGCCATGCGCCCGCGCTTCCTCGATCGCATCGACGATCAATGGACGCTCCGCCTTCAGGCGCTTCAGATCAGCCGTCAGCTTCTCATAGCCCTCCTGGAGCATCGGCATCTTCTCGACCGTCGCCATCACTCAATCCCTTGTCAAAAGCTGTCCCCCGGCGGCCCTGGGGGCCACCTCGCACTATCCTGGAATGTCGGGGATCAGTTGTGCGACTGCGAATAATAGGCTTGCAGCGGGCGGACTTCAAGGTTGCGCATGGCCGCGCTGGCGATCGCCTTCGCCGCCTCCACCGCGGCGGGGGCCGTGGTGAAATAGGGAATCTTCTGCCCAAGCGCCGCCGCGCGGATCGGCTGGGAGTCCTTGAGGCTCTGCCATCCTTCCGTGGTGTTGAAGATCAGGGCGATGTCGCCGTCCTTGATCCGGTCCACGATATGCGGCCGGCCCTGCGCCACCTTGTTGACCCGCTCGACCATCACGCCCGCGGCCTCCAGATGGTCCGCCGTGCCGCCGGTGGCCACGATCGTGAAGCCCGCATCCGCCAGCAGACGCGCGGCAGGCAGGATATGCCCCTTGTCGCTGTCCTTCACGCTCACGAACACCGCGCCGCCTTCCGGCAGCACCAGCCCGGCGCCAAGCTGGGACTTGGCGAAAGCCGTGGTGAAATCGCGCGCGATCCCCATCACTTCGCCGGTGGATTTCATTTCCGGTGAGAGGACCGGATCGATGCCGGGGAAGCGATTGAACGGGAACACCGCTTCCTTCACCGCGAAATAATCGATCGCGCGATCGATCTTCGGCAGGTCCTTCAATTTCTCCCCGGCCATCACGCGGCTGGCGATCTTGGCGATGGGCGCGCCGATCGCCTTGGCGACGAAAGGCACGGTGCGGCTGGCGCGCGGGTTCACCTCGATCAGATAGACCTTGCCGTCCTTCACCGCGAACTGGATGTTCATCAACCCGCGCACGTCGAGGCCCCGCGCCAGCGCCTCGGCCTGGCGCTCGATCTCCGCGATCACCTCCGGCGGCAGCGAATAGGGCGGGATCGAGCAGGCGCTGTCGCCCGAATGGACCCCCGCCTCCTCGATATGCTGGAGCACGCCGGCCACCACCACGTCGTCACCGTCGCAGATAGCGTCCACGTCCACCTCGATCGCGTCGCGCAGATACTGGTCGATCAGAACCGGCGCGTCGCCAGACACTTGCACGGCGGTCTGGATATAATCCTCGAGCTGCGACGGGCCATCCACGATCTCCATCGCGCGGCCGCCGAGCACGTAGCTCGGGCGCATCAGCACCGGATAGCCCACGCGCTCCGCCACCGCGAGCGCCTCCTCGCGGCTGCGCGCGATGCCGTTGGCGGGCTGGAGCAGCTTGAGCTGGCTCACCAGCGCGGCAAACCGCTCGCGATCCTCGGCGAGGTCGATCGCGTCGGGCGAGGTGCCGAGGATCGGGATGCCCGCCTTCTCCAGCGCGCGCGCGAGGTTGAGCGGGGTCTGCCCGCCGAACTGGACGATCACGCCGACCAGTTCGCCCTTCGATTGCTCGACGTGCAGGATCTCCAGCACGTCCTCCGCCGTCAGCGGCTCGAAATAGAGGCGGTCGGACGTGTCGTAATCGGTGCTCACCGTCTCCGGGTTGCAATTGACCATGATCGTCTCGAACCCGGCGTCCGCCAGGGCAAAGCAGGCGTGGCAGCAGCAGTAATCGAACTCGATCCCCTGCCCGATCCGGTTCGGCCCGCCGCCGAGGATGACGATCTTGCGCCGGTCCGAAGGCTGCGCCTCATTCTCCGGCTCGCCGAAGCTCGGGGCCTCATAGGTGGAATACATATAGGGCGTGCGCGCATCGAACTCCGCCGCGCAGGTGTCGATCCGCTTGAACACCGGGCGCACGCCAAGCTTCAGGCGATGCTCGCGCACCTCCTCTTCGGTGACGCCGCCGGTCATCGCCTTCACCGCCTCATGGATCAGGCCGGAGCCGCGCGCGATGCCGCGCTCCATGCCGCGCAGGTTCGCCGATTGCAGCGCCAGCCACGCGAGCCGCTTGTCGGAGAAGCCCATCGCCTTCAGCCGGCGCATGCCCGCCGCGTCGATCGGCAGGCCCTGCCGGCACACTTCCTCCTCGGCCGCTACGATCTCCGCGATCCGCTCCAGGAACCACGGATCATATTTGGCGATCGCGTGGACCTCCGCCACCGTGAACCCCTCCCGCAGCGCCTGCGCGGCGACCAGCAGCCGATCCGGCGTCGCCACCGCCAGCGCAGCCTCGATCTCGGCGCGCGGGGCGCCGACGAGGCGATCGACCTGGTTGAAGCCGGAGAGCCCCGTCTCCAGCCCGCGCAGCGCCTTCTGCATCGATTCGTGGATGTTGCGCCCGATCGCCATCACCTCGCCCACCGATTTCATCGCGGTGGAGAGCACGGCTTGCGCGCCCTTGAACTTCTCGAAGGCGAAACGCGGGATCTTCGTCACCACGTAATCGATCGTCGGCTCGAAGCTGGCGGGGGTCGCGCCGGTGATGTCGTTCTCGATCTCGTCGAGCGTATAGCCCACCGCCAGCTTCGCCGCGACCTTGGCGATCGGGAAGCCGGTGGCCTTGGATGCGAGCGCGGAAGAACGGCTGACGCGCGGATTCATCTCGATCACGACCAGCCGGCCGTCATTCGGATTGACCGCGAACTGCACGTTCGAACCGCCTGTTTCCACGCCGATTTCACGCAGCACCGCGATGCTCGCGTTGCGCATGATCTGATATTCCTTGTCGGTCAGCGTCAGCGCCGGCGCGACGGTGATCGAATCGCCCGTGTGGACGCCCATCGGATCGACGTTCTCGATCGAGCAGATGATGATGCAATTGTCCGCGCGGTCGCGGACCACTTCCATCTCATATTCCTTCCAGCCGAGCAGCGACTCCTCGATCAGCACCTCGGTGGTCGGCGAGGCGTCGAGGCCCTTGCGGACGATCTCGATGAACTCCTCGCGGTTATAGGCGACGCCACCGCCGGTGCCGCCGAGCGTGAAGCTCGGGCGGATGATCGCCGGCAGGCCGACCTTCTCCAGCCCTTCCAGCGCCTCGGCCTCGGTGTGCGCGATCGCCGAGCGCGCGGATTCGAGGCCGATCTTGTCCATTGCATCGCGGAACTTCAGCCGGTCCTCGGCCTTGTCGATCGCATCGGCGTCGGCGCCGATCATCGTGACGCCGTATTTCTCCAGCGTGCCGTCGCGAAACAGCGCGAGCGCGGTGTTGAGCGCGGTCTGCCCGCCCATCGTCGGGAGCACAGCGTCGGGTCGCTCCTTCTCGATGATCCGCGCGACCACTTCCGGCGTGATCGGCTCGACATAGGTGGCGTCGGCCAGTTCGGGATCGGTCATGATCGTCGCCGGGTTCGAATTGACCAGGACGATGCGATAGCCCTCTTCCTTGAGCGCCTTGATCGCCTGCGTGCCCGAATAATCGAACTCGCACGCCTGACCGATGACGATCGGCCCCGCGCCGATCACGAGGATGGAGGAGATGTCGGTGCGTTTGGGCATGGTGTCAGTCGATCCGGCGGAAAGTCAGGCGTTGGGGGTGGTCAGCGGCGACGCGCATCATCGCAGCATCCCCACGAACCGCTCGAACAGATAGAAGCTGTCCTGCGGCCCCGGCGAGGCTTCAGGGTGGTATTGCACGCTGAACGCGGGCCGGTCGGTAAGCTCGATCCCGCAATTGCTGCCGTCGAACAAAGACACATGCGTCTCGCGCACGCCTTCCGGCAGCGTGTCGCGGTCCACCGCGAAGCCGTGGTTCATGCTGGTGATCTCGACCGCGCCGTCGCTGAGGCGCTTCACCGGATGGTTCGCGCCGCGATGGCCCTGGAACATCTTGGTGGTCTTCGCCCCCACCGCGAGGC
>JAYRJH010000164.1:0-6717 GCA_041906415.1 Sphingomonas sp.
AAGGCCGCCCCGCCCATGCCGGGCGCAACCCCGAGGAGGGGCGCAACGCGATCGTTGCGGCTGCCGACATCGCCTTGCGCCTGGCCGCCGCGCGCTCGCCCGAACTGGCGGTGAATCCGGCGCGGATCGACGGCGGGGGACCGAACAATGTCGTCCCCGACCTCGCGGTGCTGCGCGTCAACTTCCGTCCGGCTTCGCAGGCGGAGATCGCCCGCGCCCGCGCAGTTGTCGACGCGGCGGCGGCGGAGGTGGCGGCGGCGCATGACGTGCACATCTCCGTCCACGGCGGCTTCAACCGCCCGCCCAAGCCGATCGACGCGGGCGCGGCAAGGCTGTTCGAGCTGGTGCGCGGCGCGGGCGCGGACCTGGGCCTCGCGATCGGCTGGCGCGCGACCGGCGGCGTGTGCGACGGCAACAACATCGCGGCCTGCGGCGTCCCCGTGGTGGACACGATGGGCGTGCGCGGCGGCGCGATCCATTCCTCCGACGAATTCCTGATCGTGGACAGCCTGCCCGAACGCGCCGCGCTGTCCGCCGTCGCCATCATGCGCATCGCGGAGAACAGGCTGTGACATTCGTTATCCGCGCGGCGCGGGATTCCGATCTGCCGCATCTCTACGAGATGGCGAAGCTCACCGGTGGCGGCTTCACCAACCTGCCGCCGGATCGCCGCGCGCTCCACGCCAAGCTGGAACGCAGCGCCGCCGCCTTCGCGCGCACCGAGGACACATTGGAGGACGAAGCCTTCGTCCTGATCCTCGAGAATCTCGACACCGGGGAGGTGCGCGGCACCTGCCAGCTCTTCACGCAGGTGGGCCAGCGCCACCCCTTCTATTCCTATCGCATCGGCGTGCTGACCCAGCATAGCGAGAAGCTCGGCCGCACCTTCCGCGCGGAGATGCTGTCGCTGACCACCGATCTCGAAGGGTCGAGCGAGGTTGGCGGCCTGTTCCTCCATCCCGGCGAGCGCGCGGGCGGGCTGGGGATGCTGCTGGCGCGCAGCCGCTACCTGTTCATCAGGATGCACCGCGCGCGCTTCGCCGACCGTATCCTCGCCGAATTGCGCGGGATCATCGACGAGGCGGGCGGCTCGCCGTTCTGGGACGGGCTGGCCGGGCGCTTCTTCGGCATGAACTTCCAGGACGCGGACCAGTATAACGCCACCCACGGCCACCAATTCATCGCGGACCTGATGCCGAAACACCCGATCTACACCGCGATGCTTTCCGAAAATGCGCGCGCGACGATCGGCTTGCCGCATCCTTCCGGCCGCGCGGCGATGCGGATGCTGGAGCATGAAGGCTTCGCGTTCGAAAACTATATCGACATCTTCGACGGCGGCCCGACGATGACGGCGCGCACCGACAATGTCCGCTCGATCCGCGAGGCGCGCGCGGCCCCGGTCGTCGCGATCGATCGCGAGGCGGGCACCCCCGCCCTGATCGCGCGCGGCACGCTCGCCGATTTCCGCTGCGCGCTGGGCGATGTGCGCGACGTGGGCGACTCGGTGGTGATCGACGCGGACAGCGCGCGCGCGATCGGCGCGCAGGAAGACAGCCTCGTCACTTTCGTGCCGAGGATGCTGTGATGCGCGAGATCAATTTCGACGGCATCGTCGGCCCCAGCCATAATTATGCCGGCCTCAGCCCCGGCAACCTCGCCGCCACGCGCAACGCCGGACATGTCTCCCACCCGCGCGCGGCCGCGTTGCAGGGGATCGCGAAGATGCGCGCGAACCTCGCGCTCGGGCTGGCGCAGGGCATATTCCTGCCGCATCCGCGCCCGGACCATCGCTGGCTGGAGGCGCTCTCCGTCGATTATGCCGATGCGGCCCCGCACCTCCAAGCCCGCGCGCTTTCCGCCTCCGCGATGTGGGCCGCCAACGCCGCCACCGTCTCGCCCGCGGCCGACACGCGGGACGGACGCTGCCACCTGACCGTCGCGAACCTGATGACCATGCCGCATCGCAGCCACGAATGGCCCGCGACGCTGGCGCAGCTCCGCCTCGCCTTCGCCCACCCGGCCTTCGCGGTGCACGGTCCGGTCCCCGCGCCGTTCGGCGACGAGGGCGCGGCCAACCACATGCGCCTGTGCGCGGAACATGGCGCGCCGGGCGTGGAGGTGTTCGTCTATGGCGAGCCGGGCGGCCGCTTCCCCGCCCGCCAGCATCGCGAGGCGAGCGAGGCGATCGCGCGGGCGCACGGTCTCGATCCGGCACGGACCCTGTTCGTGGAGCAGTCCCCGGCGGCGATCGCGGCGGGCGCGTTCCACAATGACGTGGTCGCGGTGGCGAACGAGCGCACGCTCTTCGCGCATGAGGAGGCCTTCGCCGACAAGGCGGGCTTCTACGCAAGGCTCCGCGCGATCATGCCGGAAGTGGAGATCGTCGAGGTGCCCGCCGATCGCGTGAGCCTGGAGGATGCGATCCGGTCCTATCTGTTCAACGCGCAACTGGCGACGCCACCCTCCGGCCGCCAGACGCTGGTCGTGCCCGGTGAGACGCGCGACAATCCGCGCGTGTGGAACTGGCTGGAAAGCCATCTTTCCGGCAACGGCCCGATCCGCGCGGTGGAGGTGGTGGACGTGCGCGAGTCGATGGCGAACGGCGGTGGCCCGGCCTGTCTGCGGCTGCGCGTGGTGGCGGACCCGGCGACGATCGATCCGCGCTTCATGGCCGATGCGGCAAGGCTCGATCGCATCGCGGCGGTGGTGGAGGCGCATTGGCCGGAAGCGATCGCGGTGGAGGCGATCGGCGAACCCGCGCTGGTCGCGCGGATCGAGAATGCGCGAGCAGCGCTGCTGGAGGCCCTGGAGCTTTCGGAATTGCTGTGACCGTCGCTCCGAAACCGTCGGATTAATTTACATTTAACCATGATCGCCAAACCGGAAATCCCGGTTTTCCGGCACTGGCACGTCGCTTGCTTCGTCACCGGCATGTGGTCCCGCATCGCCCGCCTGTTCACGATCAAGACCAAGTTCGAGGCCTTTCTCGTCATCTACGGCCTCGGTCTGGGCGCGGTGGAGCGCGGGGTCCATTATCTGCATCAATATCCGGGCTTCGGCGGCTGGCTGCTGTTCGCCGCCCCGCCGATCGCGGTGTTCATGGCCGCCGCGCGCATCCTCGATTCGGTCGAGCGCAATCATTGAGGCCCACGACAGCGGCGAAGCGGGCCTTTTCAGCGGCGAACGGTTGTTGATATAATGTAACATCACGTTTAGCCAAAGCCGGATGAAAAAAGGGAACATCGCCGCCGCCCCGCTTGCGGGCATCGTCGCCATACTCGCCGCCGCGCCTGCCTGGGCCGAGGGAGCGCCCGCGCAGGATGCGGCGCCGCAGGACGTGATCGTATCCGCCCCGGTCGCGCATGACGAAACGGATGTGCTGCAAGGCACCTCCGTCCTCTCCGGCGAGAAGCTCACCCGCGAGCTTCGTCCGACGATCGGCGAGACGCTCGCCCGGCTGCCCGGAGTGTCGGCCACCTCCTTCGGCCCCAGCGCCTCCCGCCCGATCCTGCGCGGCTTCCAGGGCGATCGCATCCGCGTGCTGACCGACGGGATCGGCTCGGTCGACGTGTCGAACACCTCCGTCGATCATGCGGTGGTGATCGATCCCCTGCTCGCCGATCGCGTCGAGGTGCTGCGCGGACCGGCGGCATTGCTCTACGGCTCGTCCGCCGTGGGCGGCGTCGTCAATGTGATCGACTCGCGCATCCCGCGAAAGGTGCCGGAGAACGGATACAGGCTGAACGCGATCGGCAGCTATGCCAGCGCGGCGAGCGAGCGCTCGATCGGCGCGGCGGGCGACGTGGCGGTGACGAAGAACCTCGTCCTCCATGCCGACGGCTCCTGGCTCAAGTCGGACGATCTGCGCATCGGCGGCTATGTCCTCTCCCCCGCCGCCCGCCGCGCGGCGCTGGCGGCGGCGGCGGAGGCGCCCGGCGACGAGGTGGATTTCGCGGCCTCCGCGCGGCTCAGGGGTCGCCTGCCCAATTCCGCCGCGGAGACGTGGACGGCCGGCGCTGGCGCGGCGCTCATCACCGACACCGGATCGCTGGGCGTCTCCTATAGCCATTACGACAGCCTGTATGGCGTGCCGATCCGCTACGCCACCGAGCCGGGGCAGGAGCAGGAGGCGCCGCGCCTCTCCGTCGTCCAGAACCGCATCGACCTGCGCGGCGAGGTGGAGACCGGCGGCGGCTTCCTCGATCGCATCCGCGCGCGCGTGGCCTACGCCAATTATCGCCATTTCGAGCTGGAGGAGGATGGCGAGGTCGGCACCGCTTTCTACAACAAGGGCCTCGAAGGGCGGCTGGAGTTCCTGCAGGCCGATCACGGCGGCTGGAACGGCGCGAGCGGCGCGCAATATTTCAACCGCCAGTTCAACGTCGTGGGCGAGGAAGCCTTCCTGCCGCGCAACAATACCGAGCAGGTCGGCCTCTTCACGCTCCAGCAATATGAGAGCGGCGCGTTCAAGGCGGAGGGCGGCCTGCGCTACGAGCATACCCTGCTTTCCGCGCGCAGCCCGGCGGACGATCCGCGCTTCTTCTCCGGCGGGCGGGCGTTCGACACGTTGTCCGGCTCGCTCGGCGCGTCCTACGGGATCGCGAGCGGGGTGCGGATCGGCCTGAACGCCTCGCGCACCGCGCGCGCGCCCTCGGCGGAGGAGTTGTTCGCCAATGGCGCGCACGCCGGCACGCAGGCCTATGAGCTGGGCAACCCGGATTTCCGCACCGAAAAGAGCTGGGGGCTGGAGGCGACGCTCCACGCGCACGGCAACGGCTTCAGCCTCGATGCCTCCGCTTATTACAACTGGTTCGACGATTACATCTACGAGAACCAGACCGCGCAATCGGTGTGCGCGGCGGGCGCCGCGCCTTCCGGGCGGGAGGTGGAATTCCCCTGCTTCCAATACACCCAGGCCAAGGCGCGCTATTACGGCTTCGAGATCGACGCGTCGAAACGGCTGGCGACGGTCGGCGGCTATACGGTCAACGCGGATATCCTGGGCGATTACGTCCGCGCGACGGTGGTGGACGTCAGCCCCGTGCCGCGCATCCCGCCGATGCGCATCCTCGGCGGGCTGGAAGCGCAGGGCGACCGCGCCAGCGCGCGCGTGGAGCTGGAGCACGTCTTCCGCCAGACGCGCATCGCGGATTATGAGACGGAAACCGCGCCTTACACGATGGTCAACGCCTCATTCTCGTTCAAGCCGTTCGCGGGCAACGACCGCACCAGCATCATGCTGTCGGCGAACAACCTGTTCGACGTGGAAGCCCGCCGCGCCGCCAGCGTGCTCAAGGATTTCGCGCCGCTCGCCGGCCGCGACATCCGCGTGACGCTCAAGGTGGGAATCTGAAAAGCCAACCCGTCACCCCGGCCTTGTGCCGGGGTCCACCAGGCGGCAAGCGCTGAACAAGAGGTTCCAGCCGCATCGCTTGCGGCTTCGTGGGCCCCGGCACAAGGCCGGGGTGACGACTATATCACGCCCAGCCTTCCAGCACCTGATCAGGCGGGCGGTGGCCGTCCGCCCACATGCGGATGTTGGCGATCACCTTCTCGCCGGTGGCGATCCGGCCCTCATAGGTGGCGGAGCCCATGTGCGGCGTCATCACCACATTGGGGAGCGCCAGCAGCCGGGGATCGATCCTCGGCTCGTGCCGCCACACGTCCAGCCCCGCGCCGGCGAGCCGGCCCTGCTCGATCGCCTCCACCATCGCGTCCTCGTCCACGATGCCGCCGCGGCTGGCGTTGATGAGGAAGACATGCGGGCGCAGCAGGGCGATGCGCCGGGCGTCGATCAGGTCGCGGCTTTCGTCGTTGAGCGGCGTGTGGATCGTCAGGATATCGATCGCCGCCAGCATCTCGTCCAGGTTCGGATGCCATTGCGCGCCGAATTCGGCCTCCACCACCTTCGGCAGGCGGTGGCGGTTGTGGTAATGGATCGAAAGCCCGAAGGCCCGCGCGCGCCGCGCGACCGCCTGCCCGATCCGTCCCATGCCGACGATGCCCAGCGCCTTGCCGCCGATGCGATGGCCGAGCATCCCGCCGGGGCTCCAGCCGGTCCACTGGCCGGAGCGCACCAGCTTCTCCCCCTCCGCCAGACGGCGCGGAACGGAGAGGATCAGCGCCATGGTCATGTCGGCGGTATCCTCGGTCAGCACGCCCGGCGTGTTGGTGACGATGATGCCGCGCGCGCGCGCCGCCCTGAGATCGATATGGTTCACGCCCGCGCCGAAATTGGCGATCAGCTTCAGCCGCTCGCCCGCGCCCGCGATCAGCTCCGCGTCGATCGTGTCGGTGACGGTGGGCACCAGCACGTCGCAGGTGCGCATCGCGTCCGCCAGCGCCTCGCGCGTCATCGCGCGGTCGGCGCGGTTGTTCGTCGTGTCGAACAGGGCCTCAAGCCGATCCATCACCGCATCGGGAAGCTCCCGGGTGACGATCACCTTCGGATTGGCGCAGCGTCGCGTTTCGACCATGAAAAGGGCTTGGCGAACGGCTCGTCCGGCGTCAACGGTCTCTTGATGCGTAGCAGGGGTGAGAAGATGCGAGCGCCAGCGATTCTGATCGGCGTATTGGCGGCCGGCGGGCTGATCGCAAGCGATGCGATCGCCGCCGATCCGCCGGCAAGAGCGCCATATTTCGCCTCCATCGCGCCGTCGCGCGCGCGGATGCGCAGCGGGCCGGGGCGCACTTATCCGGCGACTTGGCTCTATG
>JAYRJH010000165.1:0-6707 GCA_041906415.1 Sphingomonas sp.
GAGCGCGGCGTCCCCTGGCCATCGCGCGACGCCTTCCTCCGCCGCGTGCTGCCGCGCCAGTCGGCGGTGCACAAGGCGGAGAAAGCGGTGCTGATCGACGGTTCGGTGCTGGCCAACGCCCCTTTCCGCCCGGCGCTGGACGCGCTGAAGCAGCGGCCCGCGCGGCGACAGGTGGACCGGCGCTTCGTCTATATCGATCCCTCCCCCGGCACGAAATTCCGCCTCTCCGGCGGGGAGAGCGACGGCGTTCCGGGCTTCTTCCAGACGATCCTGGGCGCGATCAGCGAGCTTCCGCGCCAGCAGCCGATCCGCGACAATCTGGAGGCGATCGCCGACCGCTCCCGCCGGATCGAGCGGATGCGCGCGATCCTCGATTCGATCCGCCCCGAGGTGGAGGCGAAGGTGGAGTCGCTGTTCGGCCGCACCCTGGTCCTCGATCGTCCCACGCCCGCCCGCATGTCCGCATGGCGCAGGCGCGCGCAGACCGCGGCGGTGGAGCAATCGGGCTACGGCTATGTCGCTTACGCCCATCTGAAGCTGGCCGGCGTGATCGAAACGCTGGCCGCGCTGGTCCACGGCATCGCGGGCGAGCCGGGGCCGCAGCAGCGCCAGCGCCTCCGCCAGTTGCTGGAGGCGGCGCTGGCCGCGCGCGGCCATGACGCCTCCGCGCCGGACGGCGCGAACAGCGCGGCGACGATCGCCTTCCTGCGCACGTTCGACCTGGGCTTCCGCGTCCGGCGGCTGCGGCTGATGGCGCGGCGGCTGACCGCGCTGGAGGCCGGGTTCGACGACGATGCGCTACGCCCCGTGCGCGACGCGATCTACGAATCGCTGGCCGGATATCTCGACGCGCAGAACCCGCGCTCGCACGGCGCCCTGCGCGGCGAGGTGCGCGAGATGATCGGGGACGCGGGGCCGGTGCTCGACCGGCTGGCGGAGTCGATGGACCTGCCCCGGCTGGATGCGGAGACGGACCAGCGGCTGGCGGAGGTGCTCTCCACCTGCCCGCGCGACATCCGGCGCGCGCTGCTGCTGCGCTATCTCGGCTTCCCCTATTTCGACATCGCCACCTTGCCGCTGCTCCAGGGCGAGGGGATCGACGAATATGATCCCATCCTCGTCGATCGCATCGCGCCGGACGACGCCGCATCGATCCGCGGCGGCGGAGCGGAGGCGACGCTGAAGGGGATACAATTCAACAGCTTCGGCGCGTTCTTCAGCCGCGCCTATCGCGAGAACGACTATCTGTGGGGCCGACTGCACGGGGCGGAGCGGATGATCGACATCGCGGTTTCCACGCTGCCCGGCGAGGCACGGATGCGGCCGGGCCGCGTGGCGGAGATCAAGCGCGCCGCCTTCCACGCGATCCTCGACGAGGAGGCCCCGCGCCTCCACACCGCGACCGCGCTGATCGCCGGATTGCGGCGCGAGATCGGATAGGCTGGAAAAACCGCACATCCGGCGGTAGGCCGTCCGCAACGCGGGAGATGGCCGATGCAGTTTCTGAAAATCCTGTTCTGGTGCCTGATCGCCTTCATCGCGGCGGTGTTCACCTTCGGCAACTGGAAGTGGGTGACGATCCAGCTCTTCGGCAATCTGGTGGCGGAAGTGAACCTGCCCTTCATGCTGCTGGTGACGTTCCTGGTCGGATTCGTGCCGACGCTGATCTACCAGCGCGCGATGCGCTGGCGGCTGAAGCAGCGCCTCACCGCCGCCGAGCGCGCGCTGGCCGACGTGCGCGCCATGGCCCCCCCGACCACCGATCCCGAACCCGCTTCCCCCGGAGTAGCAGCATCGTGAGCAACCGCCTGTTCGTCGCCCTCGACACTCCCGACATCGCGCGTGCCAAGGCGATCGCGGAGCGCGTCCGCCATCATGTCGGCGGCGTGAAGCTGGGGCTGGAGTTCTTCGCCGCCAACGGGCGCAGCGGCGTGCGCGAGATGGCCGATCTGGGCCTGCCGATCTTCCTCGACCTCAAGCTGCACGACATCCCCAATACCGTGGCCAAGGCGATCCAGGCGCTGCGCGGGCTGGAGCCGGCGATCCTGACGGTCCACGCATCGGGGGGGCAGGCGATGCTGGAGGACGCGAAGGCCGCCGCGCCGACGGGCACCAAGGTGGTGGCGGTGACGATGCTCACCAGCCTCGACGGGAACGACCTCGCCGCGACGGGCGTCACCGGCTCCCCGCACGATCAGGTGCTGCGGCTCACCGAGCTTGCGATGAAGGCGGGCGTGGACGGCATCGTCTGTTCGGGCGAGGAGGTGAAGGCCGCGCATCGATTGTGGCCGAAGGGCTTCTTCGTCGTCCCCGGCGTGCGGCCCGTGAACGGCGCCGCGGCGGACCAGAAGCGCATCGTCACCCCGCGCGCGGCGCTGGATGCGGGCGCATCGATCCTCGTGGTCGGACGGCCGATCACGCAGGCGGAAGACCCGGACGCCGCCGCGCGGGCGATCGGGGCGACGCTGTAAAGCCCTCCGTCCAAGGCGAAGCCATGCCTGCCACCGCCAAGATATGCGGCATCACCACCGCCGACACGCTCGACGCAGCCGCCGCCGGAGGGGCGAGCCACGTCGGCTTCAACTTCTTCCCGCCCTCCCCGCGCCATGTCGATGCCGACCGCGCCAACGCGCTGGCGGGGCGGATGCCGGATCATGTCCGGCGGGTCGGCGTGTTCGTCGATCCTGACGATGCGCTGGTGGAAGTCGCCGTCGCCGCCGGGCGACTCGACGTGCTGCAACTCCACAAGGCCGCGCCTGCCCGCATCGCGGACCTCGCGCGCCGCACCGGCCTCGAATGCTGGGCGGTGGTCGCGGTGAAGACGCGTGCGGACCTCGATCGCGCGCGCGACTTCGCCGGGGCGGCCAGCCGCATCCTCTACGACGCGAAGACACCGGACGATGCCTCGCTTCCCGGCGGCATGGGGCTGCGCTTCGACTGGTCGCTGCTCGACGGCTTCCGCCATCCGCTGCCATGGGCGCTCTCCGGCGGACTGGACGCGGGCAATGTGGGCGAGGCGATCCGCCGCACCGGCGCGCCGCTGGTGGACGCCTGCTCCGGCGTGGAAACCGCGCCGGGCGTGAAGGACGTGGACAAGATCGCGACATTCCTTAAGGCCGTTTCACGATGACCACGCCCAATTCCTTCCGCGCGCAGCCCGACGAACGCGGGCATTTCGGTGCGTTCGGTGGCCGCTATGTCGCCGAGACGCTGATGCCGCTGATCCTCGATCTGGAGCGCGAATATCGCGCGGCCAGGGCCGATCCCGCCTTCCAGGCCGAGTTCGACGATCTGCTGGAACATTATGTCGGCCGCCCCAGCCCGCTCTATTTCGCGTCTCGACTGACCGAGGAACTCGGCGGCGCGCAAATCTGGTTCAAGCGCGAGGAACTGAACCACACCGGCGCGCACAAGATCAACAATTGCATCGGCCAGATCCTGCTCGCGATCCGCATGGGCAAGACGCGGATCATCGCGGAGACGGGCGCGGGCCAGCATGGCGTCGCCACCGCCACCGTCTGCGCGCGCTTCGGCATCCCCTGCGTCATCTACATGGGCGCGAAGGACGTGGAGCGGCAGAAGCCAAACGTGTTCCGCATGAAGTTGCTCGGCGCGGAGGTGGTGCCCGTCACTTCCGGCGCGATGACGCTCAAGGATGCGATGAACGAGGCGATGCGCGACTGGGTCGCCAACGTCCACGACACCTTCTACATCATCGGCACCGCCGCCGGCCCGCATCCCTATCCGGAGCTGGTGCGCGATTTCCAGAGCGTGATCGGCAAGGAGGCGCGTGCGCAGATGCTCGCCCGCACCGGCCGCCTGCCCGACCTGCTGATCGCGGCCGTGGGCGGCGGATCGAACGCGATCGGGCTGTTCCACCCCTTCCTCGACGACGCCGATGTGGCGATGATCGGCGTGGAGGCGGCGGGCCACGGCATCGAGACCGGGCAGCACGCCGCCAGCCTCACCGGCGGCGCGCCGGGCATCCTCCATGGCAACAAGACCTATCTGTTGCAGGACGAGGACGGGCAGATCACCGAGGCGCATTCGATCAGCGCCGGGCTCGATTATCCCGGCATCGGCCCGGAGCATAGCTGGCTGCACGAGATCGGCCGCGTCCGCTACCTGCCGATCACCGACGACGAGGCGCTGGAGGCGTTCCAGCTCTGCTGCCGGCTGGAGGGGATCATCCCCGCGCTGGAAAGCGCCCACGCCCTTGCCGCCTTGCCCAAGGTGGCGAAGGATTATGGCAAGGACGCGATGATCCTGGTCAATGTCTCGGGCCGGGGGGACAAGGACATCTTCACCGTCGCCGGGGCGCTGGGGGTGGAGATATGAGCCGCCTTTCCGATGCCTTCCCCGCCGATCGCGCCGCGCTGGTCTGCTTCGTCACCGCGGGCGACGGCCCCACCGGCGCGGTGCTCGACGCGCTGGTCGAGGGCGGAGCGGACGTGATCGAGCTGGGGATGCCCTTCACCGATCCGATGGCGGACGGGCCGGCGATCCAGGCCGCGAACCTGCGCAGCCTCGCGGCCGGCACCACCACGGCGGATATCATGGGCATCGCCCGCGAATTCCGCGCGCGTCATCCGGATGTGCCTCTGATCCTGATGGGCTATGCCAATCCGATGCTGCGACGCGGGGCGGAATGGTTCGCCGCCGCGACGCGCGACGCGGGCGTGGACGGCGTGATCTGCGTCGATATTCCGCCCGAGGAGGATGACGCGCTCGGCCCCGCCCTGCGCGCGGCGGGCGTGGATCCGATTCGCCTCGCCACCCCCACGACAGACGCCGCGAGGCTGCCCGCCGTGCTCGATGGCGCGGGCGGCTTCCTCTATTATGTCTCGGTCGCCGGCATCACCGGCTTGCAGCAGGCTGCGCAAGCCTCGATCGAGGAGGCGGTCGCGCGGCTCAAGGCGGGGACGGACCTGCCCGTCGCGGTCGGCTTCGGGGTGCGCACGCCGGAGCAGGCAGGCGCCATCGCCCGCGTGGCGGACGGCGTGGTGGTCGGCTCCGCGATCGTCGATCTGGTCGGCAGGCACGGCGAGGATGCGCCCGCCGCCGTTACCGCCTATATCCGCACTTTGAGCGACGCGATCCGCGCCGCGCGCAAGGAATAGACATGAGTTGGCTCTCCAGCGTCCGCAACGCGCTTTCCCTGGTCGTCACGAAGAAGGACACGCCCGACAACCTCTGGCACAAATGCAAGGGGTGCGGGCAGATGGTGTTCACGAAGGAGCTGGAGGAGAACCTCCGCGTCTGCCCGAAGTGCGATTATCACGAGCGGATCGGCCCGCAGGAGCGGTTCCGCCAGTTGCTCGATGAGGGATGGAGCGCGCTCTCCGCCCCGCGCACACCGGAAGACCCGCTGAAGTTCCGCGATTCGAAGCGTTACGTCGATCGCCTGAAGGCCGCCCGCGCCCAGACTGGCGAGAGCGACGCCTTCCTCAACGCGCGCGGCACGATAGAGGGCCACCGCGTCGTTATCGGCGTGCAGGATTTCGCCTTCATGGGCGGATCGATGGGGCCAGCCGTCGGCGAAGCCTTCGTGCAGGGCGTGGAGACCGCGATCGCGGACAAGGCGCCCTATGTCGTCTTCACCGCATCGGGCGGCGCGCGGATGCAGGAGGGCATATTGAGCCTGATGCAGATGCCGCGCTCCACCGTGGCGATCCAGATGCTCCACGATGCCGGCCTGCCCTATATCGTGGTGCTCACCGATCCCACCTCGGGCGGCGTGATGGCGGCCTATGCCATGCTCGGCGACGTGCATATCGCCGAGCCGAAGGCCACGCTCGCCTTCACCGGGCGGCGCGTGATCGAGAATACGATCCGCGAGAAGCTGCCGGACGATTTCCAGACGTCGGAATATCTGCTCGAGCACGGGATGCTCGACATGATCGTCCACCGCAGGAACCTGCGCGAGCAGCTTGCGACCGTGATCGCCTATCTCTGCGGCCAGCGCGCCGCCGCCTGAGCGACGCCCGGTGGCGGATCACGCGATCTCCGCCGATCCGGCGGTGCAGGCGCAGCTCGACCGTTTGTGGTCGCTCTCTCCCGGCGCGGACGTGCTGGGGCTGGGGCGGATCACGGCGCTGCTCGCGCGGCTGGGCGATCCGCACCTGCGCCTGCCCCCGGTGCTTCATGTCGCGGGGACCAACGGCAAGGGATCGACCTGCGCCTTCCTGCGCGCGATGCTGGAGGCGCAGGGCCTCAGCGTCCACGCCTATACCAGCCCGCATCTGGTGCGGTTCAACGAACGCATCCGGCTGGCGGGCAAGCTGATAGCCGACGACGCGCTCGCGCCCCTGCTGGCGGAAGTGCTGGACGCGGGCGGGGATATCGGCGCGAGCTTCTTCGAGGTGACGACGGCGGCCGCCTTCCTCGCCTTCGCGCGGAAACCCGCCGATGCCTGCGTGATCGAGGTGGGGCTTGGCGGCCGCCTCGACGCGACCAATGTGATCCCGCATCCGGCCGTCTGCGGCATGGCGGCGCTGGGGATCGATCATGAGGCTTTCCTGCTGGCGGAGGAAGCTGGCACGCCGCCCGCGCCGCTCGACCGGATCGGCTTCGAGAAGGCTGGAATCGCCAAACCGGGCGCGCCGCTGGTGACGCAGGCCTATCCCCCGTCGGTCGCCGCGACCGTGGCGGCGACGGCGCGCGCGCGCGGTGCGCCGGTCGTGCCGCGCGGCGCTGGCTGGGAGATC
>JAYRJH010000166.1:0-6648 GCA_041906415.1 Sphingomonas sp.
GTGGCCCGCGCGATCTCAACGCAGGCTGTCTATCTCGTTGGCGAGCTGCGTGTTGCTGCTCGTGTAGTGAAGCTCGATATCGGCCAGCCGGCGATCCAGCTCACGGAACTTGGAGCGGACCTCCGCCGTGGTGCGCTTCGGGTTGGAGCGCACGCCCTGCCAGAATTTCTCCTGCTCGGCGGACTGGTAGAGGCCGATCGGCTTCTTCAGCGTCACCCAGGCGATCACCAGATAGGCGACGACGATCCACCATTGCTGCGCGACGACGACCATCGCTGCCGTGCCGAGCCGGACCCAGATCGGATCGATCCCGGTATAATCCGCGATCCCGGCGCAGACGCCCTTCCACCTGGCGTTCTGCTTGTCGAGGTAGAACCTCGTCGGGCTTTCGTCGACCATCAGTTCCTCCTCTGCGGCTGCTCTTCGAGCCGATAGTCCGGCTCGCGGCGATAATCGGACAGGCCGGGACGGAAATCGGGATTGTCGGCGGCGACCAGCCGCTCGACCGTGTTCACCCGATCCTCCAGCCGGCGGGCGAGCGCGTGAAGCTCATCGAGCAACTGCTCGTCCTCCGCCGTCATCGTGCCGGGCGCCTGCCTCCACTTCGTCACATAGTGCAGGATGATCCACGGCAACCCGATGAACAGGATGCCGCAGACGAATACCGGGACGAAAACGTCCTCCATCTCAATTCCCCTTGTTGAGCCGGGCCTTCAGCGCGGCCAGCTCGGCATCGATCTTGTCGGCGGATTTCAGCTCCGCGATCTCGTCCTCGAGCGTCTTGGGCTGCGCGCCCAGCCCCATCGCGTCGGCGCGGCCCTCGGCCTCGTCCACGCGGCGCTCCAGCATGTCGAAGCGGCTGAACGCCTCGTGCGTGCGCGGGCCGTTCCACATCTCGCGAAGGCGGGTGCGGTTGTTGGCGCTTTCCAGACGGGTGGCGATGGCGTTCTGCTTCGAGCGCGCCTCGCGCAGCTTGTTCTGGAGCTTGGCGATATCCTCCTCCGAAGAGCGGAGCGCATCGTCCAGCACCTTCACCTCGGCGCGAAGCTGGTCGGCCATGTCGGTGGCCTTCTGGCGCTCGACCAGGGCGGCCTTGGCGAGATCCTCGCGGTCCTTCGACAGCGCAAGCTCGGCCTTCTCCGTCCAGTTCGCCTCCAGCGCCTCCAGCTTCGCGATGTGGCGACGCATTTCCTTGCTGTCGGCGATCGTCCGCGCGGCGGATGCCCGGACCTCGACGAGAGTCTCCTCCATTTCGAGGATGATCATGCGGACCATCTTCGCGGGGTCTTCCGCCTTGTCGAGCAGTTCCGCCATGTTCGCGGCGACGATGTCGCGGGTGCGGGAAAAGATGCCCATTCACGAAACTCCAGATATGTCCCCGGTGATATAAACCCTCCGCGGGGGACGTGCGAGGGGTGGCCTCAAGCGATCGTGCGGGTGATCGCGGCGCCCGCATTGGGCTGGCTGGCCGGGCCGACGGCGGCGACCAGCATCGTGGCGCTGGCGGCCAGCGTGAGCGCGATGGCGGCGAGCGTGCGGCCGATGGTGTCGATCGTGGTCATGTCATTTCTCCATATTGGCGTGCGTTGCTATGCCCGCAGCATTGCAGGAGGCGTGCCAATTTAATTTCTGGCGGATTTCCGCGGTTTTTCACCGCTTTCACGAAAAAATCGGCGCAGGGCTATTGCCAATTTTTGGGAAATGACGCCAGATATTGGCAATGGAACGGACGACACAGGTCATCGGGCAATCAGGCGCATTCCTCGACGCGCTGGAACGGGCGAGCCGCGCGGCCGCCCTCGATCGCCCCGTGCTGGTGATCGGCGAACGCGGCACCGGCAAGGAACTGGTGGCGGAGCGCCTCCATCGCCTCAGCCCGCGCTGGGACCAGCCGCTGGTGGTGATGAACTGCGCCGCATTGCCGGAAACGCTGATCGAAGCGGAACTGTTCGGCCACGAGGCAGGCGCCTTCACCGGCGCGACCAAGGCGCGCGCGGGCAGGTTCGAGGAAGCGGACGGCGGCACCTTGTTCCTCGACGAACTCGGCACGCTTTCGATGGGCGCGCAGGAACGGCTGCTGCGCGCGGTGGAATATGGCGAAGTCACGCGAATCGGCGCCTCCCGCCCCATGCGGGTGGATGTGCGCATCGTCGCCGCCACCAACGAGCATCTGCCGGACAAGGTGGCGCGCAACGATTTCCGCGCCGACCTGCTCGATCGCCTCTCGTTCGAGGTAGTCACCCTGCCTCCCTTGCGCGCGCGGCGAAGCGACATCCCGGTGCTCGCCGATCATTTCGGGCGGCGCATGGCGGCGGAGCTGGGCTGGGAAAGCTGGTCCGGCTTCGGCCCGGCCGCGCTGGACGCGATGCTCGAATATAAATGGCCGGGCAATGTGCGCGAGTTGCGCAATGTGATCGAGCGCGCCGTCTATCGCTGGAATCTGACCGATCCGATCGACGTGGTGGAGTTCGATCCCTTCGCCTCGCCCCATCGCCCCGGATCGATGATCGCGCCGGCAGCGGAGGAAAAGGCGGCGCGGGAAGAAATCACGTCCCCCTCCTCCGCCGGACCGACCGATTTCAAGAGCCGCGTCTCGCGCTTCGAGAAAGAGCTTCTCACCCGCGCGCTGGCCGAAAATCGCTTCAACCAGCGCGCCACCGCCGAAGCGCTCGGCCTCAGCTACGACCAGCTTCGCCATGCGCTGCGCCGCCATGACATGATCGGAGCGGTTGCGTAACGACGCGCGCGGAGCCATTTGGGCTGCATCGCGTTTCCTGTGCAAACCCCAAGGAGGACACACTATGGCTTTCGAACTGCCGCCGCTGCCTTATGCCTATGACGCGCTGGAGCCGGTCATCTCAAAGGAGACGATGACGTTCCACCACGACAAGCACCACGCCGCCTATACCGCGAAGCTGAACGAGGGCGTCGCCGCCGATCCCAAGCTGGAAGGCAAGACGATCGAGGAGATCATGGGCATGATGTCCCGGCTTCCCCCGCTCGTCCGCAACAATGGCGGCGGCTATTGGAACCATGATTTCTTCTGGAAGATCATGGCGCCCAAGGGCTCCACCCAGCCGTCCGGCAAGCTGAAGGAGGCGATCGACGCCTATGGCGGGCTGGACAAGCTGAAGGAGGATTTCAACGGCAAGGGCGCGGGCCAGTTCGGTTCCGGCTGGGCCTGGGTGATCGTCGATTCGTCCGGCAAGCTGAAGGTCACGTCCACCCCCAATCAGGACAATCCCCTGATGGACGACGCCAAGGAGCCGGGCACGCCCGTCCTCGGCAACGACGTGTGGGAGCATGCTTACTACCTGACCTACAAGAACGACCGCCCCGGTTATCTGAAGGCATGGTGGGACGTGGTGAACTGGGACGAAGCGGGCCGCCGCTTCGACGCAGCCGTCGCCTGATCGCGCGAACGCCGTCCCCTTCCGATCGGGAGGGGGCGGCACCCGCCCGACACCCGATTCCGAACCGAACGGTGGTCATGCCGGAGATGAACCCCTTCGCGCCGGGGTTGTCGAAGGGTGAACGGGCGGGCAGCGCCCCCCATTCAGCACAGCGCTCTCTGCGCCCGCTTATTTCTTCCGCTTGAAATCCACCGCGACGACGTTCGAGCCGTCCTCGATCGGGGCCGCAGCCGGACCGTCATTCTCCGCCGGATCGTGGCCACCGGGGCCGTCCTCCGGCCCGTCCGCAGCCTGGAAGCGCAGCTCGAAATTCACCGCCGGATCGTGGAAGCCGGTCACGGCCGAATAGGGAATCACCAGCTTCGACGGCACCTGGTTGAAGCTGAGGCCGACCGAGAATTTCCGGTCGTCCACCGTCAAATCCCAGAAGCGGTTCTGGAGGACGATCGTCATCTCGTCCGGAAAACGCTCGATCAGCCGCTGCGGGATATCCACGCCGGCCGCCTGCGTCTTGAAGGTGATGTAGAAATGATGCTCGCCCGGCAGGTGGCCGCCATTCTCCGCCACCGAGCCGAGCACGCGGCCGACCACGGCGCGCAGGGCTTCCTGCACGATTTCGTCATAAGGGATGAGGCTGTCGGGCGCTGAATCGTCCATAGACGGCTATGCCTAGCGCGGTGGCGGGCGCGGTCAAGCAAAGCTTTCCTTCCCAAATGCGGCGCGCGCGCTATGGAGCGCTCCATGCGCACCGCCACCATCACACGCGCCACCAGCGAGACGGATATCGCCGTCACCGTCAACCTGGACGGGACCGGGCAATATGACGTCGAGACCGGCATCGGCTTCTTCGATCACATGCTGGAGCAGCTCGCCCGCCATTCGCTGATCGACATGCACGTTCGCACGAAGGGCGACCTGCATATCGACCAGCATCATACGGTGGAGGATACCGGCATCGCGATCGGCGAGGCGATGGCGAAGGCGCTGGGCGACAAGCGTGGCATCCGCCGCTACGGCGATGCGCTCTCCCCGATGGACGAGACGCTGACCCGCGTCGCGCTCGACATCTCCGGCCGCCCGTGGCTGGTGTGGAACACCGAGTTCAGCCAGAAGCGGCTGGGCGAGATGGATACCGAGATGTTCAAGCACTGGTTCCACTCCTTCGCGCAAGCCGCTGGAATCACGCTGCATGTCGAGACGCTCTACGGCGAGAACAACCACCACATCGCCGAAAGCGCGTTCAAGGGCCTCGCCCGCGCGCTGCGGCAGGCGGTGGAGATCGATCCGCGCAAGGCGGACGCCATCCCCTCCACCAAGGGGACGCTGTGATGGCGGCCGACGGCTTCCGCGCCGAGGGACATCTCTGCCTGATCCTGCTCGAATATGTCCGCCCGCTGGAGGAGGTCGATGCGCTGATGGAGGCGCATGTGGCCTTCCTCCAGCGCGGATTCGCGGAGGGCGTGTTCCTGGTCGCGGGGCGGCGCGAGCCGCGCACCGGCGGCGTGATCCTGTGTCGCGGCATCGCCGAGGATATCGAGGCGCTGGCGCAGGCCGATCCCTTCGTCACCGGCGAAGTGGCGGTGGCCGAAGTGGTGGAATTCAGGGCCAGCTTCGCGAACGAGGCGATCGCGGGGCTGGTCAGATAATGACCCTGGCGCTGATCGATATCGAATCCGGCAACCTGCGCTCCGTGGAAAATGCCCTGCGCGTGGCTGGCGCGGAGGATATCGCCGTCACCGCCGATCCCGACGTGATCGCGCGCGCGGACCGGATCGTCCTACCCGGCGTGGGCGCGTTCGGCGCATGCGCGGCGAACCTGCGCAACATCGACGGGCTGGAACAGGCGCTGGCCGCGCGCGTGCTGGACGAGGGCACGCCCTTCCTCGGCATCTGCGTCGGGATGCAGTTGCTGGCGGATGTCGGCGAGGAGATGGGCACGCATCGCGGGCTTGGCTGGATTTCGGGCACGGTGCGCCGCCTCACGCCCGCCGATCCGTCCGCGAAGGTGCCGCATATGGGCTGGAACGACGTGATCCCCCTCGCCCCTCATCCGCTGCTGGCGGCGGGCGAGGCCTATTTCCTCCACAGCTATGCGTTCGAAGGCGAGCATATCCTCGCGCAGACCGAACATGGCGGCCCCGTCACCGCCGCGATCGGGCGCGACAATATCCTCGGCGTGCAATTCCATCCCGAGAAGAGCCAGCGCTACGGGCTGGCCCTGCTCGAGCAATTCCTGGTGTGGCGTCCATGAGCCTTATCGTCTTCCCCGCGATCGACCTCAAGCAAGGGCAGGTCGTGCGCCTCGCCGAGGGCGACATGGATCGCGCCACCGTCTATGGCGACGATCCCGCCGCGCAGGCGATGCTGTTCGCCGAAGCCGGCGCGGAGCATCTGCATGTGGTGGACCTCGACGGCGCCTTCGCCGGGCAATCGGTGAACGGCGAGGCGGTGCGCGCGATCGTCGGATGCTTCCCCGGCCATGTCCAGCTCGGCGGCGGCATCCGCACGCCCGAAGCGGTGGAGGCATGGTTCGATCTCGGCGTGTCGCGCGTGGTGATCGGCACGGCGGCACTGGAGAATCCGCAATTCGTCCGCGACATGGCCGCCGCCTTCCCCGGCGGGATCGTGGTGGCGGTGGACGCGCGCGACGGCATGGTGGCGACCAAGGGCTGGGCCGAAGTCTCCACCGTCAGCGCGATCGACATGGCGCGCCGGTTCGAGGACGCGGGCGTCGCGGCGCTGCTGTTCACCGACGTGGGGCGCGACGGGTTGCTCAAGGGCTGCAACGTCGAGGCCACGGTGGACCTCGCGCGCGCGGCATCCATCCCCGTGATCGCCAGCGGCGGGGTGAAGGGGATCGGCGACATCCACGTCCTCGCGCTCCACGCCCGCGACGGGGTGGAGGGAGTGATTACCGGCCGCGCGCTCTATGACGGGCGGCTCGATCTGGCGTCAGCGCTCTCCGTGGCGAAGGCAGCCTGATGACCGTCCGCGCGCGCGTGATCCCCTGCCTCGACGTGGCGAACGGCCGCGTGGTGAAGGGCGTGAATTTCGTCGACCTGATCGACGCGGGCGACCCGGTCGAGCAGGCGCGCGCCTATGACGCCGCCGGGGCGGACGAGCTCTGCTTCCTCGATATCACCGCCAGCCACGAGGGGCGCGACACGATCCTGGACGTGGTGCGGCGCACGGCGGCGGTGTGCTTCATGCCGCTGACGGTGGGCGGCGGCGTGCG
>JAYRJH010000167.1:0-6622 GCA_041906415.1 Sphingomonas sp.
TTCGCCGCGGGGCCCCTCCCTCTCCCCTCAAAACGCCCGCTCCCCCACCACATTTCCGCTGGGCGCATACCGACACACCAGAAAATCATCCCTGGCATTGCTCGCCATCGCACAGCCGACCTCACGGCTGTTCCGCCAGACGATCTGGGCATAATGGCCGACATCCTCCCACCGTCCGGTGCGGCTGGAATCGGGCGTGACGCCGTTCACGAAGTCGCGCTTCTCCGCCACCCAATGCCCGACCATCTCGTCATAGGCATAGGCACCGCGCGTCCCCGTCCACAAATTCTCGCCCTCCCGCCCCGGCCCCTGCGGCTGGTCGGCATGGCGGAAGCGGCCCGTGCGTGCCATTTCCTCGGCATAGGCGCGCGCACTCGCCACCAGCCTGTCGTTCCAGGTCAGAGGCGCGACCCCCACCCCGGCCCGCGCCGCATTCTGCCCATCCAGCATCGCCCGGCGCAACAGCCCCTCGCCCCGCGCGACCGGCGCGGTGGAGGGGCGCGGCTCGACCACGCGTTCGGGCCCTTGCGCGCAAGACGCAAGCATCAACAGCGCGGCGATCAGCGGGTGGCGTAACGGGATCATCACGGCCATATCGGCGCGCATCATGCCTGCCGCAACGTCCCCCGATCTCGCGCTCTACGTCCATTGGCCGTTCTGCGTCTCCAAATGCCCCTATTGCGATTTCAACAGCCATGTCCGCGAGGCCGTGGATCAGGAGCGTTGGCGCGACGCGCTGCTCGCCGACCTCGCGCATGAGGTTGCCGCGCTGCCCGGCCGGCGGCTGGGGTCGATCTTCTTCGGCGGCGGCACCCCCTCGTTGATGCCGCCCGCCACCGTTGCGGCCATCCTGAACGCCGCCGAGCGCGCCTGGGGCTTCGCACCGGATATCGAGATCACGCTGGAGGCGAACCCGTCCTCCGTAGAGGCGGCACGCTTCGCCGATCTGGCGGCCGCCGGCGTCAACCGCGTCTCGCTCGGCCTGCAGGCGCTGGACGATGCCGCGCTGCGCTTCCTCGACCGCGTGCACGGCGTGGACGAGGGGCTGCGCGCGCTCGCCACCGCACAAGCCAATTTCCCGCGTGTCAGCTTCGATCTGATCTATGCCCGCCCCGACCAGCCGCTGGCGGCATGGGAAGCAGAACTCGCCCGCGCCCTGTCGTTCGGCACCGAACATCTCTCGCTCTACCAGCTCACCATCGAACCCGGCACCCGCTTCGCCACCGAAGCCGCCGCCGGCCGCCTCACCATCCCCGATGGCGACGCCGCCGCCGATCTGTTCGAGGCGACCCGCAGCCTGACCGCCGCCGCCGGCCTCCCCGCCTATGAAACCTCCAACCACGCCCGGCCCGGTGCGGAGAGCCGCCACAACCTCACCTATTGGCGCTACGGCGATTATGCCGGCATCGGCCCCGGCGCGCACGGGCGGCGCACCGGCCACGCCACCACACGCCGTCGCAAGCCGGAGAACTGGCTGTCCGCGGTCGATCGCAACGGCCACGGCATCGAGGTGGAGGATCGCCTCGCCCCCGTCACCCGCGCCACCGAGGCGCTGGTCATGGGCCTGCGCCTGCGCGAAGGCGTCGACCTCACCCGCATCGAAGCGCTCGCCCAAGGCAAACCGATGATCGACGAAACCGCGGTCGCGCGTCTTTCCACCCACGGCCTGATCGCCCGCGACGGCCAACGCCTGACCGTGACGGAGCCCGGCGCGCTGCTGCTCGACGCGATCCTGCGCGACGTCGTGCTGGCCTGAGCCGGGGCTTGCCCCTCCCCTTCAGGGGAGGACTTGGGGTGGGGCGCTTCCACAAACGCCATGCGTCGGGAGGCGCCTCAGCCCAGCCCCGTTCAACTTATCTCCCGAACCCCGTCGGCGCCGGCGAGACCGTCACGGTCGTCCCGCCGCGTATCTCCTGCACCTCCAGCGCGCGCTCGGCCACGCCGTCGCGGCCGAAGCGGAACGCGCCGTCGATCCCGGCAAAGCCGTCCTGGTCGCGCAGCCGCGCCTCGGGGAACGGCGAACCCACCTTCCAGTCGCGTGCGATGCGCACGGTCAACAACACGGAGTCGTAGCCCAGGCTGGACAGCCGGTACGGCGCCGCGCCGAAGCGGGCACGGTATTTGGTGGCATATTGCCGGTACAGATTGTTCGACACGCTGGCGAACCACGCGCCACTCAGCGGCGCCCGCGACGCGATCGACGCTTCCGAATTCCATAGTTCGGTGCCCAGCAGCCGCGTATTGGCGCCCGGTCCGCGCTTGATGACGGGCGCCGCCGCCGCCGCCGCCGCGCCGCCATCGGCGATCAGCACCGCATCATAGGGCGCCTTTGCCGCCAGCCGCTGTGCGGCCCCTGCGATGCCGCCCGCCACGCGGCCATAGGGTTGCAGCGAGACGACCTGACCGCCCGCCCCTTCCACCGCGCGCAGGAATGCGGTCGACGCGCGCTCGCCGTACAGGCCGTTGGGCACGAGGCCGGCAAAGCTGGTCACGCCACGCTCGCGAGCGAAGGCGACGACGCGCTCGATCGATTGCCCCGGCGCATAGCCCATCAGATACGTGCCGTTGCCCCCGACGCCGGCATCGTTCGAGAAGCTGACCACCGGCACACGCGCCGCGCGCGCGATCGGCGCCACCGCGCGCACGTCGTCGGACAGCAAAGGCCCCAGGATCAGTTGCGCGCCCTCCGCGATCGCGCGCTGGGCCGCCGCCGCCGCGCCGGTGGCGGTGTCGTAATTGGTGATCCGCACCTTGTCGTTCTGGGTATCGAGCAGCGCCAGCATCGTCGCATTGGCGATCGACTGTCCGACACCCGCATTGCTGCCGGACAGCGGCACCAGCAGCGCGACGCGGTTGCGCGCCGTATCGCGCGGGATGCCCGCCTCCACGGTCGGCGCTTCCTCCGCCGGCCGCGTCGCCTCGCGCGGCGGCGGTGCCTCCACCGGCCCGCGCGGCACCAGCGTCTGACAGGCGCCCAGCAGACAGGCCGCCGCCAGCGCCATCCAGCGCCTGGCACTGCCGCCCCGCATGGCAAGCTTCGGTTGTATTGGCGCTGCTGCCTCTGCCATGACGTCCCCTGTGACCAACCTTACGACCAAACTCGATCCCGGCCTGTATATCGTCGCCACGCCGATCGGCAATCTCGGCGACCTTTCTCCACGCGCCGCCAGCGTCTTGGCCGCCGCTGACGTCATCGCGGTGGAGGACAGCCGCGTCACCGCCGGCCTGCTCCGCCACATCGGCGTAAAGCGCCCCATGCAACCCTATCACGACCACAACGCCGAACACGTCCGCCCCGCGCTCATCGCGCGCATGGGGGTGGAGGCGGTGGCGCTGGTTTCGGACGCGGGCACGCCGCTGATCTCGGACCCCGGCTACAAGCTGGTGCGCGATGCGCGTGCCGCGGGTCATGCGGTGGTGACGATCCCCGGCCCCTGCGCCGCGATCGCCGCGCTGACCCTTGCCGGCCTGCCCACCGACCGCTTCCTGTTCTGCGGCTTCCTCCCCCCCAAGGAAAAGGCGCGCGCCGATGCCATCGCCGAGATCGCGGCCGTCCGCGCCACACTGGTCTTCTATGAATCCGGCCCGCGCCTCGCCGCCACGCTGTCCGCGCTCGCCACGGGGCTGGGCGACCGCGAGGCGGCGGTGACGCGCGAGATCACCAAACGGTTCGAGGAAGCGGTGACCGGCATGCTCACCACCCTGGCGGAACGCTATGCCGAGGGCGGCCCCAAGGGCGAGATCGTCGTCGTCGTCGCGCCCCCCGGCGAGGCCCCGCCCCCCAGCGAGGAGGATGCCGACACCGCGCTCGCCGAAGCGCTCACCCGTCTCCCCGCCTCCAAGGCCGCGGGCGAAGTGGCGAAGCGCTTCAACCTCGATCGCAAGGCGCTCTACGCCCGCGCGATGGCGATGAAGGACGCGCAGTAAGGAACACCCGCCTCCCTCGCCGGTTCGCATGTCCGACAAAGGGGACGATGATGCCAGTATCGACAGCGGATCGGGATGCGCGCGGGCGCGGGGCGACCAGCCCGTGGGCGGTGCCGCCGCGCGGGTGGAAGGACGTGCTGCTGCGGAGCTGGCGCGAGGCGGGCGCGGACAATATCAGCCTGATCGCCTCGGGCGTCGCCTTTTGCGCGATCCTTGCCCTGGTACCGATGCTGGGCGCGGTGGTCCTCAGCTACGGACTGTTCGCGACGCCGCAGACGGTGGTCGAGAATGTCCGCACCTTGATGGAGGTGATGCCGACCGACGCTGCGCAGTTGATCGGCGAGCAACTGGCGAATCTGGTCACCACGTCCGACGGCAAGAAGGGGTTCGGCCTTCTCATCGCGCTCGCCATCGCACTGTACGGCGCGATGAAGGGGGCGACCGCGGTCATCACCGCGCTCAACATCGCCTATGACGAGGAGGAGGGCCGCGGCTTCATCGCGCTCAACCTGCTGGCGCTGGGCATCACCGCCGGGGCGGTGGTGCTGGCAGTGCTGGCGATCGTCGCGATCACCGCGCTGGGTGCCTTGCAGAGCCTATTTCCCGAACTGCCCGGCGTGCTGGTCATCGCGGGCAAGATCCTGTCCTATCTGGTGATGACCGGGGTCGCGGCGGCGGCTGCGGCAACGCTTTATCGCTTCGGGCCGGACCGCGACCATGCGCGCTGGGTCTGGCTGACGCCCGGATCGCTGCTCGCCGCGCTCATCTGGCTGCTGGTAACGCTCGGCTTCGGCTTCTACGTCGCCAATTTCGGCAGCTACAACGCCACCTATGGCTCGCTGGGCGCGGCGGTCGTGCTGCTCACCTGGCTGTATCTGTCGGCCTATATCCTGCTGCTCGGGGCCGAGCTGAACTGCGAACTGGAACGCCAGACGGCCAAGGACACCACCACCGGCCCGGCGCGTGCCATGGGCGACCGCAACGCCTATGCCGCCGACACGGTGGCAAGCGGCACCGCCGCGGTCCATACCGGTCCCGAACAGGCCGAACCTGCCGGCCCGGTGCGCGAGGCGGCACAGGGCTACGCCCTGACCCGCGTCGTCCCCGGCAGGAGCGGACTGGTGCCCACCCTGCTCGTCACCGGCGGCCTTGCGCTGCTGCGCCGTCGCGGACGCGGCCGTGCGGGCGCCGCGCTGCTGGCGGCCGGCGGTACGATCAGCTTCCTGCGCCGCCGCTGACGTCCGTGCGAACGCCCTCTCCCGCCCGCCGCGCCGCCGAATCCGCCGGGCGCCGCGGCGAACGTCTGGCCGGCTGGTGGCTGCGGCTGAAGGGCTGGCGCATCCTCGACCGCCGCGTCCGCACCCCGGCGGGCGAGGTCGACATCGTCGCGCGCAAGGGCACCCTCGTCGCCTTTGTCGAGGTGAAGACGCGCAAGTCCGCCAACGACCTCGCCTTCGCGATCGACGAGCGTCGCCTGTCCCGCGTCGCGGCCGCGGCGGAAATGCTGGCGCCGGACTATGCGGGGCCGGGTGACGATATCCGCATCGACGTCATCCTGCTCGCCCCCGGCGCCCGCCCGCATCATATCGAAAATGCATGGCAACCCTGATGCGTTCGCTGAGCCTGCGCGGATGACAGGTGCGGCGCCCGCTCCTACATGCCGCGACGACCATCTTCCGAAAGGATCACCATGCCGCTCACCGTCGTCGTCCAGATGGACCCGCTCGACCAGATCAACATCGCGGGCGATTCCACCTTCGCGCTGATGCTGTCGGCGCAGGCGCGCGGCCACCGGCTGTTCCATTATGCGGCGGAGGATCTCAACTGGTCCGATGGCCGGCTGTGGACGAAGGCGCATCCCGTCACCGTGCAGCGGGTGGCGGGCGATCATTTCCGCTTCGAGGCACCGGTCAGGCTCGACCTCGGCGACGAGGCGGATGTGGTGCTGATGCGGCAGGATCCGCCCTTCGACCTGGGCTATATCACCGCCACCCACCTGCTGGAGCGGATCGCGCACAAGACCTTGGTGGTGAACGACCCCGCCCAGGTCCGCAACGCACCGGAAAAGATCTTCGTGCTGGACTATGCCCGGTTCATGCCGCCGACGCTGGTCACCCGCTCGCTCGATGAAGCGCGCGCCTTTCTGGCCGAGCATGGCGAGATCGTGGTGAAGCCGCTGCACGGCAATGGCGGCAAGGCGATCTTCAAGGTCGGCAGCGACGGCGCGAACCTGTCCGCGCTGATCGAGGTGTTCAACCAGACCTGGCGCGAACCGCACATGATCCAGGCCTTCCTGCCCGCCGTCGCCAGGGGGGACAAGCGGATCGTGCTTGTCGATGGCGAGGTGGCGGGCGCGATCAACCGCCTGCCCGGCGAAGGCGAGATCCGCTCCAACCTGGCGGTCGGCGGATCGGCGGAAAAGACCGAGCTGACGGCGCGCGAACGCGAAATCTGCGAAGCGCTCGGCCCCGAACTCCGCGCGCGTGGCCTGTTGTTCGTCGGCATCGATGTGATCGGCGGCGAATGGCTGACCGAGATCAACGTCACCTCCCCCACCGGCATCGTCGCGATCGAACGCTTCGACGGCACCGATGTCGCCGGCCTGATCTGGGACGCGATCGAACGGAAAGTGAAGCGCTGAACACCCCCTCGCCCCTCCGGGGAGAGGGAACCCCGCACCGCCCCCACGGGTATT
>JAYRJH010000168.1:0-6604 GCA_041906415.1 Sphingomonas sp.
CGTGATCGTCGAGGAGGATTGCGGCACCGAGCGCGCGCTGGAGATGAAGGCGATCGTTCAGGGCGGCTCGACCATCGCGTCGCTCGGCGAGCGTATCCTCGGCCGCACCACGGCGGAGGATATCGTCGACCCCAAGACCAACGAGGTCGTCATCCCGACCGGCACCCTGCTGGACGAGGCTGCGGTCGCGGTGATCGAGGGCACGGGCATCCAGGCGGTGAAGATCCGCAGCCCGCTCGTCTGCGAGTCCAAGATCGGCGTGTGCGGCAAGTGCTACGGGCGTGATCTGGCGCGCGGCACGCCGGTGAACATCGGCGAGGCCGTGGGCGTCATCGCGGCGCAGTCGATCGGCGAGCCGGGCACGCAGCTTACGATGCGGACCTTCCACATCGGCGGCGCGGCGCAGCTCAACGAAACCTCGAACCTCGAGGCGCATACCGACGGCACCGTCGAGTTCCGCGACCTGCGCGTGATCGAGGACCAGCGCGGCCGCCGCGTCGTGCTGAGCCGTTCGGGCGAGATCGCGATCAAGGACATGGACGGCCGCGAGCTTTCGGTCGATCGCATCCCCTACGGTGCGTACGTCATGTTCGACGACGGTCACATCGTGTCCAAGGGCGATCGCATGGCCGAGTGGGACCCGTTCACCATGCCGGTGATCACCGAGACCGGCGGCTCGGTGAAGTTCCAGGATCTCGTCGAGAACAAGACGCTGACGGAGCAGGTGGACGAAGCGACGGGCATCGCCCAGCGGGTCGTCACCGAATTCCGTGCCGGCTCCAAGTCGAAGGAGGATCTGCGTCCGCGCATCACGCTCCTCGACGAGGGTTCGGGCGAGACCGCGCGCTACATGCTGGCGCCGGGCGCGGTGCTTTCGGTGGAGGACGGGGCCACGGTGCAGGCGGGTGACGTGCTGGCGCGTGTCGCGCGCGAGAGCGCCAAGACCCGCGACATCACCGGCGGTCTGCCGCGCGTCGCCGAGCTGTTCGAGGCGCGCAAGCCGAAGGAGAATGCGATCATCGCCAAGGTCTCCGGCCGCGTCGTGTTCGGCAAGGACTATAAGGCGAAGCGCAAGATCGGCATCCAGCCGGAGGACGGCGGCGAGGTCGTCGAATATCTGGTGCCGAAGTCGAAGGTGATCGACGTTCAGGAAGGCGACTACGTGAAGCGTGGCGACAACCTGATCGGCGGCAGCCCCGATCCGCACGATATCCTGGAAGTGCTCGGCATCGAGCCGCTGGCGGAATATCTCGTCAGCGAGATCCAGGAAGTCTATCGACTGCAGGGCGTGAAGATCAACGACAAGCACATCGAGGTGATCGTTCGCCAGATGCTGCAGAAGGTCGAGATCACCGACGCCGGCGACACCACCCTGCTCCCCGGCGAGCAGGTGGATCGCGAGGAGATGGACGAGGTGAACGCCAAGCTCTCCAAGGGCCAGCAGCCCGCGCAAGGCAAGCCGATCCTGCTGGGCATCACCAAGGCGTCGCTGCAGACCCGCTCGTTCATCTCGGCCGCGTCGTTCCAGGAGACGACCCGCGTGCTCACCGAGGCGGCCGTGCAGGGCAAGCAGGACACGCTGATGGGCCTGAAGGAGAATGTCATCGTCGGCCGCCTGATCCCGGCGGGCACCGGCGCCGGCATGAACCGTTTGCGCGTGGCGGCATCCAGCCGCGATGCGGCGCTGCGCGCCCAGCAGCGCAAGCTGGCCGAAGCGATGGCGATCACCGCCCCGCAAAGCGCCGCGGAGGAGCATGCCGCGGAACTGGCGCGCTCCCCACGCGATTCGCAGGGCGCAGGGCCGGACCCGCTCGCCGCGGTCGTCAGCTCGGGTGACGGCAGCGACGAGGCCGCCGGCGAATATCTGAACGACTGATCGCCGTTCGGAGATGTGAGAACGGAAGCCGCCGTCCGGGATGCCGGGCGGCGGTTTCCTTTTGGGAGCCGGCCTGTGGCTTGCGACATACGCGCACTGGAAGAACGGGCGTTCAGCGGCTGGCCGGCGCTGCACAGCGCGTCGTTCGGCGGCTGGGTGTTCCGGGCATCCGCCGGCTGCACCAAACGCGCCAATTCGGCCAACGCCCTCGCTCCTTCCGAAATGTTCGGCACGGTGGAGCGTGAGGCGCGCCGCTTCTACGACGCGCACGGATTGCCGACGATCTTCCGCCTCTCCCCCCTCGCCCCGCCCGATTGCGACCGGATGCTGGCGGAGCGCGGCTATCTGCGACAGGATGAATCCATCGTGATGATCGCGCCCATCGAGGACATTGCCGCACCGCCTTCGGTCGAGATCGCCGTTGCTCCGTCGGTCGCGTGGCTGGATGCCCTTGCCGCCGCCAACGTCATCCCCGCCGCTTTACGGGATGCGCATCACCGGATCGTCCGCTCGATCCGTCACCCCGCCGCCTTCGCGACCGTCCATGATCGTGGCGCCCCCTCGGGCTATGGGCTTGCCGTATGCGAGCGCGGAATGATCGGGCTGTTCGATATCGTCATATCACCCGCCGCGCGGGGCAAGGGCCTGGGCAAGGCGATCGTGCAGGCGCTGATGGGCTGGGGAGGCGGGAACGGCGCGGCCAGCGCTTATCTGCAAGTCACCGCCGCGAACGCGCCGGCGCGCTCGCTATATGCAGGCCTCGGCTTCGAGGAGGCCTATCGTTACCATTACCGGATCAGTCCAGCGCCCTGATATCCGGCCGCTGGAGGCATTGCGCGATCAGCCCTTCGTCGGGGCGTTTCGCAAGCGGAGCATAAGGCGCGACCTCGATCGGCGCGCCGATCTCCGCGGGTGCGAAGCTCCCGACCTCCCCGCCGGTGCATCGCATCAGCGCGGAGAGCATCTTCGGCGGCGTATCGCGCGCCTCGTAGCTCAGGCGGTAGGTGCCCCAATGGATCGGGATCGCCTTCGCCGCGCCGAGCCTGTCGAAGATGCGGATCGCGTTGCCGGGGCCGACATGGCTGCCCGATTCCATCTGCCCGGGAACGAAGCGGAAGGCGCCGATCGGGATCATCGCCAGACGGATCGGACCATGAGCGGCGGCCTCCGCCGGCCATTTGCCGTCGCCCAGCCCCGTATCGCCCGCGAAGAAGATATTGCCGCCCTCCGGCAGCTTGACCACGAAGCTGGACCAGAGCGCGCGATTGCGATCGGTGAACCAGCGGCTTCCCCAATGATGGTTGCGGGTTACGAACACCTCCACGCCGGGCCGGATCGCGACATGCTGTCCCCAGTCGAGCGCGGTCGAATCCGCGCCCGCCTTGCGGATCAGCGCGTCATTGCCCAGCGAGGTGACGATCCTCGGCCGATCCCGCTCCCACAGGCGCTTCAGCGTAGGCACGTCGAGATGATCGTAGTGATTGTGGCTGATGAGCACGAGATCGATCTTCGGCAGATCCTCGAACCTTACGCCGGGCGCGGCGACGCGGCGCGGGCCGAACCACAAGGGGCCGGTCTTGTCGGACCAGATCGGATCGGTCAGGATATTGAGGCCCTGCGTCTGGATCAGCACTGTCGCATGGCCGATCCAGGTCGCGATCATCCGATCCCCCTCGACGCGCGCGGCGGGCTTCGTCTGTCTCACTGGCACGGATTTCGGCCATGGCGGACGGCCGTCATTGCCGGTGAGATAGCGCCAGATCATGCCGAAACGCCCGCCCGCGCCCGCGGGCATACGGAGCGTCTCCTCGTCGCCGCCGGGGTTGAAGAAGCGCTCGCCGTCGAAATGGCCGGTGACGGGGCCGGCATAATAAACGCGATCGAGGAAACGCGGCATGATGGTGATCGCAAGGCACACCGCAATCACCGCGAACAGGATCGCCGTTCCGGCGATCTTCAGGAATAAAGCCAAGGCAAGGTTCCCCAGAAACGTCGCGTGGAGATAGGCGTGCGCCGCTCCGGCAACAATATCGCACGGAAATGGAAACGGAAACGGAAACGGGCTGGTAACGCTCAAACCCTAAGCCTTGGTACGATGACGAAGCCGATGCCGCTCGACCAGTTCGCCCGCTTGCCGCGTCTCCTGCGCGCGGAGGTGGTGGACGGGCTTTCCACCGCGCTGGATACGGTTGCGGAACGTGCGGCGCAAACGCATCGCTTCCTGCGCTACCAATGGTTCGCGGCTGCCATCCGGGCCTATGGCGGGCGGGCGCGGACGGTGATCGTCCATGCGGAGGACGCGCCGGAGCTTGCGCTGCCGATCGTGTCGACGGGGCCATCCTGGTTGCGCGCGGCGCAGGTGCCGGGAAGCTATTGGCCGTTCAGAAGCTTTCCCCTCGCCGACAATGCCGGGACCGAGGTGATCGAGGCGGCGCTGGGCGAACTCGCGCGGCAGGTGAACGTGCTGCGCATCGGCCCGGTGTATGAAGACGATCCGGCTGCCACCGCGCTGGTGGCAGGGGCACGGGCGCACGGCTGGGCCGTGGTGGAGCGGACGGCGGGACAGACACATCTGCTGCACCTCCCCAGAGCCGCGGCGGACGGATGGCCTCGCGCTTCCTCTCTTCGCAAGAACCGCGCGCAGGAACGGCAGCTAGCGGCTCTGGGCGCGCCCGAATGGCGCTTCCTCTCCGCGTCCGACTGGCCAGAAGCGTTCGATGCCCTGGCGAAGATCGAAGGCCGGAGCTGGATCGAGACGCACACCGACGGCTCCGGCGCGAAATTCACCGAAGCCGGCCATGGCGCCTTCTGGCGCGCGCTTGCCGAGGACCCGGTGCTCGCCGGGATGATGCGGGGCCTGTTGTTGACGATCGGCGACAGGCCGGCGGCCTTCTGCTTCGACCTGTCCTCAGGCGCGACGCGCTACGGCATCGCCACCAGCTACGATCCCGCCTTCGCGCGTTTCTCTCCGGGCAGGTTGTTGCTCTATCGCAATCTTGCCGCCGCGCTGGAAAGTGGCACGAAAATCCTCGACTGGGGCATGGGAGACGGCGGCTACAAAAGCGTGATCGGCGCGACGCCCGGCCCGATGATCCGGGACTGGCTGCTCCTCCGCCCCGGCCTGCCCGCGCGCCTCACGCCGCTGGCGCGACGTATCTGGCGCGATTGACCGGCCGGGGGGCCGCCCGTAACCTTCGCCTAAGCCTGAGAAAAACGGAGAGGCATGTGGCGCTTGCGCATGATCGCGAGGCATGGCGTGAATTGATCGATCTGGACACGCTGGCGCGCTGGATGGACGCCGCCGGCCTCGACGAAGGCGCGCCGGTCGAGCGGGTCGAGACGCTGGGCGGCGGCACACAGAACATCCTGCTCCGCTTCGATCGCGCCGACCGCTCCTATATCCTGCGCCGTCCGCCGCGCCGTCCCCGCCCCGAAAGCGACGAGGTGATGCGCCGCGAGATGAAGGTGCTGGCGGCGCTGGCCGGATCGGACGTTCCGCATCCCGGCTTCATCGCGGGCGAAGGCGATCCGGCGATCCTCGGCGCGGCTTTCTATCTGATGGAGCCGGTGGAGGGCTTCAACGCCACCATGGGCCTGCCGCCCCTCCACGCGGGCGACCCCGCGATCCGGCGACGGATGGGCGAGGCGATGGTGGACGCCGCGATCAGCCTCTCCCGCATCGAACCGGATCGCGTGGGTCTCTCCGATCTTGGCAAGCTCGACGGCTGGGTCGAGCGGCAGGTGCCGCGCTGGCGTGCGCAGCTGGATGGTTATGCGAAGTTCGAGGGCTGGACGGGGCTGAAGGCGCTGCCCGACGTCGAGGCCATCTGCCGCTGGCTGGATGCGAACCGGCCCGGAGACATGCGTGCCGGCCTGATCCATGGCGATTTCCACCTCGCCAATGTGATGTTCCGCAACGATTCCCCCGAACTGGCGGCGGTGGTGGATTGGGAGCTTGCCTCGCGCGGCGACCCCTTGCTCGATCTCGGCTGGCTCACCGCGACGTGGCGCGACCCGGACGAGGGCGAGCAGCGCGTTTCGGTTACGCCGTGGGATGGCTTCCCCTCGCTGGGCGATATCGTCGAACGCTATCTCTCCGCCACGGGGCGCGGCGCGGCCGACGCGCGCTGGTATGCGGTGCTCGCCTGCTTCAAGCTGGGTGCGATCCTCGAGGGAAGCCACGCGCGCGCCTGCGCCGGGCTGACGCCGAAGCCGATCGGCGACCAGCTTCATGCCCATACCATCTCCCTGTTCGACCGGGCGCTGAGGCGCATCGACAAGCCGATCGTATGACTTTTCCCCGCGCCGGCTTATAGGCGGCGGCGATGTTCGACCTTCCCGCCTATCTCGCCCGCCTCGAGCTTCCCGAAATCCCCGCCGCCGATGCGCAAGGGCTGTCCGCGCTGCAACGGGCGCACCGGCTGACGATCCCGTTCGAGAATCTCGACGTGCGGCTGGGACTTGGGATCCGGGTGGACAGCGACAGCGTGTTCGACAAACTGGTGACGCGACGGCGCGGTGGCTATTGCTTCGAGCACAACCGCCTGCTGCTCGATGCGCTGGCGGCGCTGGGCTTCGCCGCGCGGCCGCTGCTGGCGCGGGTGTGGCTGGGCGCGAGCGAGGTGACGCCGCTCACCCATGTCCTGTCGCTGGTGACGATCGACGGCGCGGAGTGGATCGCGGACGCGGGCTTTGGGGGCAGCTATGCCCCGGTGATGCCCCTCGCCG
>JAYRJH010000169.1:0-6604 GCA_041906415.1 Sphingomonas sp.
ATGGGCGGCTTCGTCGCGTTCGAGGTGATGCGCCGCGCGCCGGAGCGCGTGGCGCGGCTCGCGCTGATCGCAACGCTCGCCTCCGCCGACGGCCCGGCGCAAACGGCGCGGCGGCAGGGCTATATCGATCTGGTCGAATCCGGCCGGTTCGATCAGGTGATCGAGGAGCGCATCCCGATGCTCTTCCCGCCGGAAAAGCGGGATGACGCCGGCCTGCTGGCGCTCGCGCGGCGGATGGCGGCGGATACGGGCGCGGAAACCTTCCTGCGCCAGCAGCGCGCGATCATGGGCCGGATCGACAGCCGCCCGGCATTGGGCGCGATCCGCGCGCCCGTGCTGCTGGTCCGCGGCGATGCCGACGGCATCACCACGGTGGAGCAGCAGCAGGAGATACTGAACGCGATACCCGGCGCGGCGATCGAGACGCTGCCGGGCGTGGGACATCTGCCGACGGTGGAGGCCGCGGAGCACACCACCGCGCTGCTGACCGAATGGATCGACCGGGGCTGACCGCCCCTCAGCGCACCGCGTAGAGCCGGTGCCGCGCGCCCAGATCCGTGCGCTCGCCCACGCCCACCACGAGCGTGCCGTTGAGCCACGCATGGTCCGCGCTCGCCGTTTCGAACACCGCCGCAATGCGCAGATAGTAACGCGACGGATCGACCGCCGACGCCAGCGCAGGATCGGCGAACTCGCGCCGCACATCGTCCGGCACCACGCTGCGGCCGAAATAATTCATGTAGATCAGCGCCCCGTCATCCGCGCGCAGGATCGCGCGGGCGTCCAGCGTGCCGACGGACGCCGCCTCCCCCAGCCTGCCGCCGACCGACCAGTTGCCGCCGCCCGGCAGCACCTCGCCCGAGAGGCGGGGGCCTTCGAATTTTCCGCCGGTGATATAGCCGATCCGCCGATCCCCGAACGGAGAGGCGCCGATCGGGATGATCCCGCCGCCTACATGGAAATCCACCGTGCAGATATGATCCCCCGGCGCGCCGTGCGTTTGTGCCGTCATCGCGATTCTCCTGCTGGACTCGGTTGCGGATAGTTCGTATCCTAAGTTAAATAGAAAACAAGGCGCATCACCGCCATTTCAGGAGAGGATCTGTATGCCCCGTCAATTCGGCGTCCTGCTGGCGGGAATCGCCGCATCCGCGCTCATCGTGGTGCCCGGCGCAGCCATGGCCCAGAGTGAATCGACGCCCCCCGCCGCCGCCCCGGATTCGGGAAGCGACATCGTCGTTACCGCGCAGAAGCGCGAGCAGAGGCTGCAGGATGTGCCCATCTCCATGGAGGTGGTGTCAGGGCAGAAAGTGGCCGATTTCTCCGCCGCGGATTTCAAGGCGGTGCAGAATTACGTGCCAAACATGTTCGTGCAGCAGACGAACGGCAACGACACGATCTACATCCGCGGCTTCGGCTCCCCGCCGCAGAACTTCTCGTTCGATCAGGCGGTCAGCGTCTATATGGACGGGGTCTACGCCGGGAAGATGCGCCAGGCGCTGAACCCCTTCTTCGACGTGGCCCGCGTGGAGGTGATGCGCGGCCCGCAGGGCGCGCTCTACGGCAAGAACACGCCCGCCGGCGCGATCAGCGTGGTGAGCGCGGGGCCGACCAAGACGGTGGAGGCCGGGCTCACCGCCACCTATAACTTCGACCTTAAGGGGCTGGACCTGACCGGCTATGTCTCCGGCCCCGTCACCGACACCTTGTCCGTGCGCGTGGCCACCCGGCTGCAGGATCAGGAAGGCTATATCAAGAACCTCGGCACCGGGAAGGACGATCCGCGCAACAAGCTGCAGCTCGTCCGCCTGAGCGCCCTGTGGGAGCCGACGGACAATTTCGACCTTTCCGCCAAGCTCGAATATTCGAACTACAACCGCATCGGCGGCCTGGGCGTCTCCAGCCCCGTGAACACGGCACAGCAGCCGAAGCTCACGCGCTATACGGTGAACAGCCCGCTCGGACAGGAAGGCTACACCAACCGTTCGGTGCTCGGCTCCGTCACCGCCAACCTCAAGGTCGGCACCCACACGCTCACCTCGATCACCGGCTATTCGTGGTTCGACGGCCAGGTGACGAATTATTTCGACCAGCAGGCGCCGAGCGGCGCGATCGTCGAGAATTCCGTGTTCAACAAATATCCTGAGAATTTCAAACAATTCTCACAGGAAATCCGCCTGCTTTCGCCGACCGGCGGAACGCTGGAATATGTGATCGGCGGCTATTACGACACGTCGCGCTATCATGTGGATCCTTATCTGGGATATGATTTCCCGATCAGCGCCTATTTCCCGTCCGGTCTCTATTCGATGAACCAGACGTATTTCTCGCAGCAGGCGCGGACGCTCTCCGCCTTCGGCCAGGCGACCTTGCGGCCGACGAACGGCCTGCGGATCATCGGCAGCATCCGCTACACGAACACGCACAAGCAGGGCCAGTTCCTCGGCCCCGTGCTGCTCGACGGCAAGGTCTACAAGCCATCGACCTCGGCCAGTGGTTCGATCAGCGAGGGCCTCGCCGATCCGTCGATCACCATCCAGTATGACGTGTCGCGCAACCTGATGCTCTACGCCGTCTATGGCCGGGGCTCGAAATCGGGCGGCTTCGTGTCGAACACGATCGGCACCACCAACGCCACGTTCATCTACAAGCCGGAACGCTCGCGCAACTGGGAGGCGGGCTTCAAGTCCACCCTGTGGGACGGCCGTGCGACGCTGAACGTGTCGGTCTACGACACGAAGTTCACCAACCTCCAGACTTCGGGCTACGACCCCAACGCGCTCACCTATATCACCAAGAACGCCGCCGCCGCGACGTCGAAGGGCGTGGAGGGATCGCTGCGGATCGCGCCGAGCAAATATTTCGACATCACCGCATCGGCCGCCTATCAGGATATCAAATACGACAATTATCCGGGCGCGGCGTGCCTCGCGATCCAGCCGACCAGCGTGTGCGATTCGACCGTCTCCGACAAGACGAAGCCCAACAGCTTCCTGAACAACAACCTCGCGGGCTATCGCCTGCCCTATACGTCGAAGTTCACGGGCAACGTCTCGGTCCATGGCCGGGCCGATATCGGCGACTACAAGCTGGACGGCACGGCGGTGGTCGGCGGGCGCTCGGGCTTCTACGATTCCGACGACCAGAGCCCGACCTACGGTTATCAGAAGGGCTACGCGAAGCTCGACCTGCGCATCCAGTTCGCCCCGCAGGATGAGCGCTGGCATATCGCGCTGATCGGCAAGAACCTGACCGACATACTCACCACCGGCAGTGCCTTCCGCCTGCCCTTCCCGATCACGAACACGCCGCGCGCGATCATGTTCATCGATCCGCCGCGCAACATCGCGATCGAGGCGGGCGTGAAATTCTGAGAGACAGGAGTGGAAGATGACCGAGAACGAGATCCGCACGCTGGCGAGCAGCCTTTTCGACGCGATCGAGCAGGGCGACATCGCCGCGATGCAGGCATGTTTCGCGCCTGACGCGGAAATCTGGCACAATACCGACGAGACGATCGTCACCCCGGCGGATACCGCCAAGACGCTGACCGGCATGGTCGCGCGCATCGCCAACCGCAGCTATGCCGAGCGCCGGGTGGAAGTGTTCGCCGACGGCTTCGTCCAGCAACATGCGCTGACGGGCAATCGCGTGCATGACGGCGTGGCGGTGCGTCTGCCCTGCGTGATCGTCTGCCGCGTCGCGAACGGCAAGATCACCCGGCTGGACGAATATTTCGATTCGGCCCACGTTGCCCAGTTCCGCAAGTTCGCCTGAGAGGAGAGGGCCATGCCGGTGTTGCGACAGGTGCCGCGCGGCGAGGTGACGGACGAAACCGTCCTCGCTTATTACAACCGCCTGTTCGGCGATCGCGATCCCGTCGCCGAGCCGGGCACCGCCACCGGCACGCCGGGGGACTGGTGGACCGTCTACGCGCTGGCGCCCGACATCTTCAAACATGCGGTGGACGGCTTCGCGGTCTATCGCCACCCCAGCCGCCGCATCTCCCCGGTGCTGCGCGAGTTGGGGCAGACCCGCGCTGGCTGGGTGAAGGGCAGCCAGTTCGTCTTCTCGCAGCATTGCAAGTCGCTGCGCGGGCTGGGCGTGAGCGAGGAGAAGATCGCCGCGATTCCGTATTGGACCGTCGCCGCTTGCTATGACGCACAGGAGCGCGCGGTGCTGGCCTATGCCGATTGCCTGGCGCAGGCGGGCGGACGGGTGCCCAGGCAGGTGTTCGAGACGCTCAAGACCTTCTGGGACGACGAGCAGATCTTCGAATTCACCTACATCACCTGCCTTTACGACATGCACGCGGTCATCACCCGCGCGTTGCGGATGGAATTCGACGATCGTGACGATCCGATCACCGAGGTCGCCGCCCCCGAAGGCTTCGACGCGGCCGACTTCCTGAGCGCGCGTCCTTCGCGATAACCGTCAATTTCGTTGACGATTGCCGCTTAAGATGCTAAGGTTCGGACAATGAGGAAGATGGGGCGAGTCGTATCCGCCCCTGTCCCGATCGCAAGAGGAGACGGATGATGCCGGCCGCCAACACCCAATTCGAATTCAAGGGCGTCAACCATCTGGCGCTGGTGTGCAAGGATATGGCGCGCACCGTGGCTTTCTACCGCGACGTGCTGGGAATGCCGCTGGTCAAGACGATCGACCTGCCGGGCAATCGCGGACAGCATTTCTTCTTCGACATGGGCAATGGCGACAGCCTCGCCTTCTTCTGGTTCTCCGGCGCGCCGGAAGCGCACCCGGGCATCTCCGCCCCCGCGGCGCTGCCGACGCTGGGCAATTTCATGTCCGCGCACGGTTCGATGAACCATATCGCGTTCAACGTCCCGGCCGAGAAGTTCGACGAATATTACGAGCGGCTCAAGAGCAAGGGGATCGAAGTCACCAAGATCCTGAACCACGACAATTCGGAAACGCAGACTTCCGACCACATGCACGACGATGTGTTCGTCCGCTCGGTCTATTTCTTCGACCCCGACGGCGTATGCCTGGAATTCGCGGCCTGGACCAAGGAGTTCACCGATGCGGACGTGGCGCACGATCCCGTCACCGCCGACGGCAAGAAGCAGGAAGGCATGATCGTCCAGAAGGCGCTGGCGCAGAATGACGTGGCGGAGCTGGCGCCCGCCAAGTGAATTAAAAAGGGGGAGCGGCGGACGATCGCTCCTCCCTTTTCCTCCGGATTCCCTTCCCCGGCGCGAGCCGGGTTTTTTGTGCGCGCGGCTCCGGGCGCTTGCAGTAACTTACATTGCTAAGTATCCTTCTCGCATCGCTTTTCCCGCACAAGGTATGCCATGGCCGACACTCCTCTCCTGCCCACGACGATCGTCGGCAGCTATCCCCAGCCGGATTGGCTGATCGACCGCGAGCGGCTGAAGGCGAGCCTGCCGCCGCGCACCCGTGCGCAGGAATTGTGGCGCGTCCCCGAGCCATGGCTTGCCGATGCGCAGGAGGCCGCGACCCTTGTCGCGATCCGCGACCAGGAACTGGCCGGGATCGACATCGTCGGCGATGGCGAGATGCGGCGCGAGAGCTATTCCAACCGACTCGCCAACGCGCTGAGCGGGATCGATATCGACAATCCAGGCGTCGCGATGGATCGCACCGGCAAACCCAATCCCGCGCCCCGCGTCGCCGGCCCGATCCGCCGCATCGGAGGGATCGAGGTGCAGGACGCCGAGTTCCTCAAGCGTCATTCGTCGAAGCCGGTGAAGCTCACCCTGCCCGGCCCCTTCACGATGACCAAGCAGGCGCAGAACGATTATTACAAGACCGACGCCGACCTTGCGATGGATTATGCCGACGCGGTGAACGCCGAGATCAGGGACCTGTTCGCGGCGGGCGTGGACGTGGTGCAGCTGGACGAGCCCTATCTTCAGGCCCGTGCGAGCGACGCGCGCGACTATGCGCTCGCCGCGATCAACCGCGCGCTGGACGGCGTGAGCGGCACCACCGCGCTGCACATCTGCTTCGGCTATGCGCTGGTGCACGGCAACCAGGCGGCCAAGCCCAAGGCATATGACTTCCTGACCGAGCTGAACCGCTCGCGCATCGACGTGATATCGGTGGAGGCGGCGCAGCCGGGGCTGGACCCTTCGATCCTCGCCGAATTGCCGGACAAGATCATCATGTATGGCGTGCTCGACCTTTCGCATAACGAGATCGAACCGCCGGAGCTGATCGCATCGCGCATCCGCGAGGCCCTGCGCCACGTTTCCAGCGACCGGCTGTGGATCGCGCCGGATTGCGGGATGAAATATCACGCGCGCGACGTGGCCTATGCCAAGCTCGCCGCGATGGTGGAGGGCGCCCGGATCGTGCGCAAGGAACTGGGCGCGGAATAGGAACGCGCCGCAAGCGACACGCATATTTTCCCGGCGACACGACCGGGAGGAAAAATGGAGGAGAGGTCCATGATAGGCAGCAACGATGTCAGCCGCCGCGCGCTTCTGGTGGGCGCGGGCGGCGCAGCGGCGGTTGCCGCGACCGTATCGATGACGAAGCCGGCGGCGGCCGACCCCGCGCCGTCCGCCCGGCCACGCCGCGAGCGCCGCAAGGACGGGCGCTACAATATCCTGCTGAT
>JAYRJH010000170.1:0-6588 GCA_041906415.1 Sphingomonas sp.
TGGCGGCGTCCAGCACCTGGAAGAACACCACCCCGTCGGTGGAGATCATCGCATTGTCCTTGGTGATGATCTCCTGCCCCGGAACGTCGATCACCTGCTCCATCATGTTCACCCGGCGCCCGACGCGATAGAAGAAGGCCGGATAGAAGTTGAAGCCGGGCGCGGCGGTCGTCGTGTAACGGCCGAAATGTTCGATCGTATAATGATAACCCTGACGCACGATCTTGATGCTGGACATGAGGTAGAACAGCACGAATGCGAGCAACAGGGCGACGATCGTGGCCACCATCGTTTCATCTCTCCCGATTATCGGGCATAACTTATCGGGTGGAAGCTCGTGTGTATAGCGGGCCGCGAAACGATTCCGGCGTGTCCGATCGCGGGCATCGCGCGTCCTGTTTTGACACAGGGGACCATGGTGGCGCTCGTTGTCAGGAGTTAACCGGCGGTTTACTTCTTCATTGACCGAAGGGAGGCGAGCCTTCGTCGGGATCCGGGAATGAAGGGGATTGCTGTGAAGACCTTTGGAATCATCGCCGCGCTTGCAGCGGCTTCCGCTCTGGCGGGCACTGCCCATGCCGCGGGGCCGATCACGGCCAATTATTACGCTTTTACCAGCGCCAACGCCACCGATACCGGCATGACCTTCGGCAATCTGCTGTATTCGGAAACGGTGTCGGAGATCGATCGCGATTATCGGAGCAATCCGGCCGGGCTTTCAGGCGAATTCAATTCCTATGTGCCTTTTTCCGTTGACTTCAAAGGCTCGTTCTTCGTCCCGACATCGGGCACGTATACTTTCGGCCTCGGGTCCGACGACGGCAGCTATCTGTTCATCGGCGGCGACCTGATTACCGCCATGCACGCGGACCAGTGGTTTCAGGGGCCCACGGAAATGGCCGACGTCTACCTCACGGCGGGCGTGCACAATTTCGAGGTGCAATATTACAACAGCCTGGCAACCGATGCGCGGATCGAGCTGAAATTGCCGTATGGCGTTTCCTATGTCGCCGCGGCGGTGCCCGAGCCGGCGACCTGGGGAATGATGATCCTCGGTCTCGGCGCGATCGGGGCGACGATGCGCCGGCGCCGCAAGGAGAATGTCTCCGTCGCCTACGCCTGAAGGATCATTTCCCCGGCCATGAAGGGCCGCCGGTTCACGCCGGCGGCCCTTTGTCTTTCGCGGCGGAGCGCGGGGCCTAGCGAAAGCGCGTCCATGCGGTTACATGGCCCGCCACTCCTCCACCCCAAGCAGGATTCGGCACGCTTATGGACATTCGACTCGGCCTTACCTTCGACGATGTCCTTCTGGTGCCCGGCGAATCGTCCGTGTTGCCCAGCGGCGCGGACACGCGCACGCGGGTGACGCGCGGTATCGCGCTCAACATCCCGATCCTCTCCAGCGCGATGGACACCGTGACGGAAGCCGACATGGCGATCGTCATGGCGCAGCTCGGCGGGTTGGGCGTGCTCCATCGCAACCTGACGGTGGAGGAGCAGGTCGCCGCCGTCCGGCAGGTGAAGCGCTTCGAGAGCGGCATGGTGGTCAATCCGATCACCATTGCCCCGGAAGCTACGCTGGCGGAGGCGCAGGCGCTGATGGCGCAGAACCGGATCAGCGGCATCCCGGTGGTGGAGAAGAACGGCAAGCTGGCCGGCATCCTCACTAATCGCGACGTGCGTTTCGCCGAGAACCCGCGTCAGCCGGTCAGCGAACTGATGACACGCGACAATCTCGCGGCGGTGAAGAGCGGCGTCGGGCAGGAGGAGGCGCGCCGCCTGCTCCATCAGCGGCGGATAGAGAAATTGCTGGTGGTGGATGACGATTATCGCTGCGTCGGCCTCATCACCGTCAAGGATATCGAGAAGGCGGTCACCTATCCCGACGCGACCAAGGATACCGCCGGCCGCCTGCGCGTCGCGGCCGCCACGACCGTGGGCGACAAGGGCTTCGAGCGCACGGAGGCTCTGGTCGATGCCGAATGCGACCTGATCGTGATCGACACCGCGCACGGCCATAATCGCGATGTCGCGGCCGCCGTCGAGCGCGTGAAGAAGCTCTCCAATTCGGTGCAGGTGGTGGCGGGCAATGTCGCGACCGGAGAGGCGACCCGCGCGCTGATCGACGCGGGCGCTGACGGCATCAAGGTGGGTATCGGGCCAGGCTCGATCTGCACCACCCGGATCGTGGCCGGCGTCGGCGTGCCGCAGCTCACCGCCGTGATGGATTGCGCGGAGGCCGCGGCGAAGGCGGGCGTGCCGGTGATCGCGGACGGCGGCCTGCGCACGTCGGGCGACCTCGCCAAGGCGCTGGCCGCCGGGGCATCGACCTGCATGGTCGGCTCGCTGCTTGCGGGCACGGAGGAAGCGCCCGGAGAAACCTTCCTTTATCAGGGGCGTGCGTATAAATCCTATCGCGGCATGGGAAGCGTCGGCGCAATGGGGCGCGGCTCGGCCGATCGTTACTTCCAGGGCGATATCAAGGATCAGCTCAAGCTGGTGCCGGAGGGAATCGAGGGACAAGTGGCCTATAAGGGTCCCGCGCGCGAGGTGATCCACCAGCTCGTAGGGGGGATCAAGGCGGCGATGGGCTATACCGGGTCCGGGACGATCGCCGATCTCCAGCAACGCGCGCAATTCGTGCGGATCACCGGCGCGGGGCTGAAGGAAAGCCATGTCCACGACGTGACGATCACGCGCGAGGCGCCGAACTACCCCACCCGATGACCCCCGCCGCAAGGATACAGGCGGCGATCGAGGTGATCGACCTCGTGCTCGCCGCCGCGCGGGAAGGCGGGGCGGCGGCGGATACGATCGTGCAACGCTATTTCTCGACGCGGCGCTATGCCGGATCGAAGGACCGGCGCGCGGTGCGTGATCTGGCCTTCGCCGCGATCCGGGCATGTGGCGAAGCCCCGGTTTCCGGGCGCGCCGCGATGCTTTTGCTGGCGGAGCGGGATGCGGCGCTGGCGAGCGGGTTCGGCGGATCGCCGCACGGGCCTTCTCCGATCGTCGCGGGCGAGCCGGTGGCCGTGCCCGGAGCCGCGCCCGCGTGGCTGGCCGAGCGCCTGGGCCTGCCCGACGAAGAGCTTGCCGCGCTGGTAGAGCGCGCCCCGCTGGACGTGCGCGTGAATCGACTGCGCGCCGATCCGGATGCGATCATGCCGGAATTGCCGGGGGCCGTTCGGATCGCGAGCCTGCCGGACGCGTTGCGGCTGCCCGCCGGAACCAATGTCGAGCCGTTCGCGGGCCGGCTTGAGGTGCAGGACGCCGGCAGCCAGATCGTCACGACCGCGGCGCAGGCGCAGCCGGGGATGACTGTGGTGGATCTCTGCGCCGGTGCCGGGGGCAAGACGCTGGCGCTCGCCGCCGCGATGCGGAACGAAGGGGCGATCGTCGCGGCGGACACCGATCGCGCGCGGCTGAGCCGCCTCGCGCCAAGGGCCGGGCGCGGGGGCGTCTCGATCGTGGAAACATTGCTGCTCAACCCGAATCGCGAGGATGTCGTGCTGGTCGACGCGCCCTGTTCCGGCACCGGCACATGGCGGCGCAATCCGGAGGCACGCTGGCGGCTCACCCCCGACCGTCTCGGACGGCTGGTCGAGACGCAGGGGCGGTTGCTCGACATGGGCGCCGCGCTGGTTCGCCCCGGCGGCGCGCTGATCCATATCGTGTGCTCACTCCTCGACGAGGAAGGGGCGGGGCAGATCGAAGGCTTTCTGGCGCGGCATCCGGAGTGGCGTGCTGAGCCGCCTGCGCTCGCCGCCGGGCGGCCGCACGGGCGGGGGATGCGGCTCACGCCCGCGCATGACGGCACCGACGGCTTTTTTGTCGCGCGCCTGATCGCCCCATGCTAACCCGACGCCATCGTGCCGATGCTGGAGCAGTTCATGCGTTTTTCGTCCGTCGCCATCGCCGCTTCGCTGGCGCTGGTCTCGATCTCGACCTCGCTCCACGGGCAGCGGCCTGACGATCAGATCGATGCACGCTCGATGGCGCTCCTTGCGCAGGGGCGCGCGGCCAAGGCGGCCGGCAATCTCGACGGTGCCAGCGATGCGCTCGAAACCGCGGTGGCGGTCGATCCGCGTAATCGGCAGGCGTTCATCGTGCTGGCGGAGGTGGCGGAGGCCAAGGGCCTCTCCGGCAAGTCGATCCGCTTTTACCGCGAGGCGCTGACGCTGGAGCCGAACGATCCGGTCGCGCTGAAAGGGCAGGGGGAGGCTCTGGTCGCCAAGGGTGCGATGGCGCGCGCGAAGGAGAATCTCGCCAAGCTGCGCACCGTCTGCAAGGGTGCGTGCCCGCAGGCCGATGCGCTGGCGGCGGTGATCGCCAAGGGGCCGCCGCCCGTGGCCACCGCGCTGGCGGTGCCGCCCAAGCCTACGGCGAAGGACTGAACCTCAATCGCAGGCCAGGTGCAGCCGCTGCGCCAGCCATGCGGAGACGAAGCACATCGCCACGATCGCCAGCAGCAGATCGTTGGCGGTGACGCCGATCGCCGTCAGCCCCGCCACGGCCGCCGATCCGATCGTCATCGCGCCCGCGTTGACGACATTGTTCGCCGCCACGGTGCGCGCGGTCTGGTCCTTCGGCACGGTGGTGGTGAGGAAGGCGTAGAGCGGCACGACGAACATGCCGCCGAACACCGCGATGCCGACCAGCGCGACCAGCACGAACGGCGCGCCCGCATGGTGAACGAACCCCGGAATGTCATACAGGGCGCCGGCGGGCGCAGGCTCCCAGCCGCGCACGGCATACCAGAAGGCCAGCACCGCGCCGGCCATGGCGATCACCGACGCCGGCGCATATTTCGCGGAGATATGGCCGCGCAGCATCAGGTTGATGACCACCGATCCTATCGCCACGCCGACGGAGAAGATCGCCAGCACGAGGCTCGCCACGCTCGCGTCGGAGGTCAGCACGTTCTTCACCAGCGGCGGAAAGATCACCACCAGCACCGATCCGATCGTCCAGAAGAAGCTGATCGCGCAGATCGCCAGGAACAGGCGGCGGATGTGCATCGTCCCGCTGATGAGCCGCCATGAGGCGCGGAAGGGATTGAGGTCCAGCTTCAACGGCGGGCCGAGCGGGGGCGCGGGCGGCACCTGCCGCGCGGTAAGATAGCCGGCCAGCGCCACCGCGAAGGTTATCAGCGCCACGATCACCACCGATTGATAGATGAAGCCGGCCAGCACCGTGCCGAGCAGGATCGAGATATAGGTGCCGGCCTCCACCAGCCCCGTGCCGCCCAGCACGTCGTCCTCTCCCAGATGCTGCGGCAGGATGGCGTATTTGATCGGGCCGAAGAAGGTGGAGTGGACGCCAAGCCCCGTCACCGCCAGCAGCATCATCGCCACCGGCAGGGTCGGCACGCCGGCGCGCGCGAGCAGCAGCCCGCCGCTTCCCATCGCCATGATGCCGAATTCCGCGATCTTCACATATCGGATGATCCGCGTCTTGTCGGTCGAATCCGCGATTTGCCCAGCCAGCGCGGAAAACAGGAAGAAGGGCAGGATGAACAGCCCGGCCACCAGCGCGTTGAAGAAATTCTCCTGTCGGGGATCGGCAAAGATCTCATAGGTGGCGAACAGGACCATCGCCGTCTTGAACAGGTTGTCGTTGAATGCGCCGAGGAACTGCGTGGAGAAAAGCGGCAGGAAACGTCGACGTTTAAGAAGCCCTAGGGCATTGATCATGACGCTGGATAGCCCTGTGATTGGCCGATTTGCGCGCGGCATAGCCCAGCGCCGCACCGGAAGCCATCCGCTAAACCGAGGTCGTCCCGGATTTCCCGCCTCCGCCGCGGCGTTGCCCTGGCGACGTTCAGACCCTAAGTCCCTTGGCTGATGCTGACCCTGCCGAACCTGTTGACGCTATCGCGGATCGTCGCGGTGCCCCTGCTCGTCGCCTGCCTGTGGTGGCCGGCGTGGTCTTCGGGCTATTGGCTGGCCTTCGCGCTCTATTGCCTGATGGGCATCACCGATTATTTCGACGGCTATCTCGCCCGCGCGCAAGGCGCGGTCTCGAAGCTCGGCATCTTCCTCGATCCGATCGCGGACAAGATCATGGTCGCCGCCGTGATCCTGATGCTCGCCGCGACGCGCGACATCGACGGCATCCACCTGATCGCGGCGCTGGTGATCCTGCTGCGCGAGATCGCGGTGTCGGGCCTGCGCGAATTTCTGGCGCAATTGCAGGTTTCCGTCCCCGTATCCCGGCTGGCGAAGTGGAAGACGACGCTGCAGCTCGTCGCGCTGGGCGCGCTGATCCTGGCGGGCGCGCTGCCGGCCGAGACGTGGATCAAGACGGTCGGCCTCGTCTCCCTGTGGGGGGCGGCTGCGCTGACGATCGTCACGGGCTGGGATTATCTGCGCGTCGGCCTGAAGCATATGGATTGAGGGCGCGCGGAAAGCCTCACCGCGCCTCCGCCAGCACCTCCGCCAGCAACAGGAAGTCGCGCTCGCGCGGCGACGCCTTGCGCCATGCCAGCGCGATCGTGCGCAGCGGATGGTCGCCCGCGAGCGGCCGGGCGCGAATATGGGTATGATCGAGGATACCGGCGCTGGTCGCCATTTCCGGCAGCATCGTCAC
>JAYRJH010000171.1:0-6568 GCA_041906415.1 Sphingomonas sp.
GGCGCGGCGACCGAGGCATATAAGCGGACGGTGCTGCGGATGATCGAGGAGACGGAGAACGCCCGCAGCGCCTTCGCGGCGGCAAAGGCGCGCGTCGCCGCGCTCGACAAGGCCGTGGACGATGCGGAGCAGCTGGCGCTGATGACCCGCAAGCATTATCGCGAGGGGCTGGCCGATTATGTGGCGCTCGAAGGCGCGGAGCGCGCGCTGCTCGCGGTCCGCAACGAACGGGTCGACGCGCTGGCGGATCGCGCGAAGGCGCTGATCGACCTGTTCGCCGCCCTGGGCGGGGGAGGGGAGATGGAAGCGGATGGCGATCATCGCTGACGATCCCGCGCCCGTGGCGGATATGGCCGTCGACGAATTCCTCGGCACCAGCCCCGGCCCGTCATGGCGGCGCTGGCTGAAATGGCTCGCGATCGCGGCGGCGGCGATCCTGCTGACGATCCTGATCGGCCGCTTCGTGAGCGGCGGGCTGGCGACCGAATATGCTTCCGAGCCGGTCGTGCGGAGCGATATCCGGCTCGGCCTGTTCGGCACCGGGCGGCTTCAGCCTGTCGGCGCGCGTGCCGTCGGGGCCGCGCAGGAAGGGACGGTGCAGGAGATACTGGTTCAGGAGAACCAGCCGGTGAGCGAGGGCGAGGTGCTGGCCCGCCTCGATCCCGCGCCGTTTCGCGAAGCGCGCGACCGTGCCCGCGAATTGCTCGACACGCGGCAGGCCGCGGTGGAGAAGGCGCACGCCGCGAAGGCGGACATCGACCGGCGTCTCGCGCTTTATCAGCGGGTGCGGCGCCGTTCCGGCGGCGATGTGCCGTCCAATCGCGAGATGGCCGCCGCGCGGGATGCCGCGCGCCGCGCGGCGGACGCGCTGGACGCTGCGCAGGTCGAGCTGGCCGCCGCCCGCACCGATCTGGCGGAGCGCGAGGCGCAACTCGCCTCGGCCGATATCCGCTCCCCGATCGACGGCGTGGTGATCCGGCGCGCGGCAAGCGTCGGGCAGGTCGTCGGCAACGCGCCGGGGCAGGCGCTTTTCACGGTGGCCGAACCCTATGCGCATCTGCGGCTGGAGATCGTCACCGATCGCGCGCAGGCGGCCCGGCTGCTGGCGGCTCGGCCGCCGCGCGCGTTCGTCTCGCCGTCTTCCGGCAAGGCCCTGGCCGTGCCGGTCGCGCGCGTCGCGGAGGTCGCCGCTCCGCCCCGGCCCGAGCGCGGCCCGGCGTCCGCCGCGCCGGTGGGGATCGCGCTGGAGATCGGGAACCCCGGTCTGGCCTTGCGGGTTGGAACCAACGTGTCGGTGCAGATCCCGCTTGGCCTGCATCGCGACGTGCTGGTCGTGCCGGATGCCGCATTGCGCTTCGCCCACGCGAGCGACGCCGCGCAGGGGCAGCAGGGAGATGCCGTCTACGTGACGGGAAGCGACGGCAAGCTCCATCGCGTGCCGGTGGCGCGAGGCGGCGGAGACGGCCGTAACAGCGAGGTGGCGTCGGACGGGCTGAAGCCCGGCATGCGCGTCGTCACCGGGCTGCGCTGAGGCGGGTTCGCGACGCGCCGCCCGCCGGGGCGGACGAACGGTGTGCGGCGGGCGGGATTTTGGCCAACGGGGCCGTAAGGGGAATCAATGATCGGAAACGAGGCGGATTCTGGCGGTTTGACCCATATTTCACGACGATCAGGGCTGGCGTTTCTCGCCGGCATGGTGGTGGCGGCCCATGCCGGAGCCGCGCCGCGCCGTGGCGCTTCCCGCTTCGGCCAGGCCGTGCCTTTTTCATGGGACCGGCTGGTGGATCAGGCGAAGGCGCTCTCCACTCGCCGCTACGTGCCGCGCGCCCGCGCCGACGACGTGGCCGCCGATTTCGACGCCGCGACGCGCCGCGCCTATGGCCCGGCGGAAACGCTGGCCGATCTGGTGCGGCTGATGCCCGTGACGCATCTCGCGCCGGAGCCGGTGCGGCTGAACGTCGTCGAGCACGGCATGGCGCGGCCGGTGCTTTCCACGAAGGGTCTGTTTTCGGGCGGCGCCGCGCTGATGCCCGCCGGCTTCCGCATATTGAACCAGAATCTGGCCGGCGACTGGCTGGCCTTCCAGGGCGCATCCTATTTCCGGGCGGTGGGTCCGCGGAACCAATATGGCCTGTCCGCGCGCGGCATCGCGGTGAACACCGGGCTGGACGGCCCGGAGGAATTTCCCTCCTTCACCGATTTCTGGATCGAGCATCTTTCGCCCCGGCGCTTCATGATCCACGCCCTGCTGGACGGGCCGAGCATCACCGGGGCCTTCGCCTTCGATTGCGCGCAGGAGCCGGGCGGCGTCACGCAGGGCGTCCGCTCGGTGCTGTTCCCGCGCCGCGATATCGCGCGGCTGGGCATCGCGCCGGGGACCAGCATGTTCTGGTATGACCAGAAGGACCGCCGCACGGCGAACGACTGGCGGCCGGAAATCCACGATTCGGACGGCCTGGCCATCTGGTCCGGCAACGGGGAGCGCATCTGGCGGCCGCTTTCCAATCCGGCCCACCCGCGCACCGCCAGCTTCCGGTCCGATGGCGTCCGGGGCTTCGGCCTGATCCAGCGCGACCAGCGTTTCGCCGATTATGAGGATGACGGCGCTTTCTACGATCGCCGCCCCAGCCTGTGGGTCGAGCCTGCTGGCGACTGGGGCAAGGGCGCGGTGATGCTCTACGAGATGCCCACGGATGGAGAGACGAACGACAATATCGTCGCTTTCTGGGTGGACGACCGCCCGGTCCGCGCGGGCGAGCGGCGCGAATATGCCTATCGCCTGCGCTGGATGTCGCAGGACCCGTTCGAAGGCGATGTGGCGCGGGTGGTGGATATCCGTGTCGGCGCGGCGGGCATCCCCGGCCTACCCCCGGTGGCGGGCGCCCGCAAATATGTGGTGGATTTCGAAGGGAAGGGCCTGGTCGGCCTCGATCGGCGCAGCGGCGTGGAGGGGGTGGTCAATCTCGCCAGGCCGGCGCTGATGGCCTTGTCCGTCTATCCGGTTGAAGGGCAGAACGGGCGCTGGCGCGCCACGATCGACATCCGCGACGATCCCGGCAATCCGAAGGAGCTTCGCCTGTTCCTGCGCCGCGGGTCCGCTGCCTTGTCCGAAACCCTGATCGAGCCGCTGTCGTCATGAACGCCGTGGCGCCCCTCCCCCCGGAGGCGCCGCTGGCGATGCCGGAGCAGCGCCTGCGCGGCAACCCGCCCGCCACGATCGAGGTGCGCACCGCGCCGCCGGGGCTTCTGGGCAAGAGGATGCTGCTGATCGTCGCGACGGCGGTGCTCGGCATGTATGCCTCCACCGGCGTCCGCATGGCGCTGGGCGAGGACGGGCTGGGCCTGCTCGACATATTGCTGCTGCTGCTGTTCGTGCCGCTGGTGAGCTGGATCGCATTCGGCTTCGTCAGCGCGCTGGTGGGCTTCATCAACCTCATGACCGGCGAGCATCCCGGCTTCGCGCCGATCCCGCAGCCGGTGAGCGCGCTGCGCCATCGCACAGCCATCCTGATGCCGGTGCACAACGAGGGGATCGAGGCGACCTTCGGCCGTGTCGCCGCCATGGCGCGATCGGTGGCGGACGCCGGTGGCGCGGGGTTCTTCGATTTCTTCATCCTGAGCGATTCCGGCGAATCGCACGGCAAGCTGGAGGAGGCGGCATGGGCGCGCCTTGCCCCCGAAGCGCCGATCCCGGTCTATTATCGCCGCCGGACGCTCAATATCGGCAAGAAGCCGGGCAACGTCGCCGAATGGGTGCGCCGGTTCGGCGGCGACTATGAACATATGATCGTGCTCGACGCGGACAGCCTGATGAGCGGCAGCGCGATGGTGGGCATGGCCGCGATCATGGAGGAAAAGCCCACCGTCGGCCTGCTGCAGACCGTGCCGATGATCCTCAACGCGCATACCCTGTTCCAGCGCTGGATGCAGTTCGCCACCTGCGCCTATGGCCCGATCTCGTCGGCCGGGCTGGTCTGGTGGTCCGGGTCGGAGGCGAATTTCTGGGGGCATAACGCCATCGTCCGCACCCGCGCCTTCGCCGAATGCTGCGGCCTGCCGGACCTGCCGGGCGAGCCGCCGTTCGGCGGGCTGATCCAGAGCCACGACATGGTGGAGGCGGCGCTGCTGCGGCGGCGCGGCTGGGCGGTGCACATGGTGATGATCGATGGCAGCTATGAGGAATTCCCGCCCACGATCATCGACCATGCCGTGCGCGATCGGCGCTGGGCGCAGGGCAATCTCCAGCACCTGCGGCTGCTGGACAGCGCCGGCTTCCACTGGACCAGCAGGCTGCACCTGCTGATCGGGGCGTCGGCCTATCTCACCTCCCCCGCATGGCTGCTGCTGATTCTGGCGGAGATCGCGCAGACCATGTTCGGCCATCGCGACGCGCTCGTCGACGGGCCTCCGGCGGTCGTCCTCGTCGTCACCCTGCTGTGCCTGTTCGGCACGAAGGCGATGGGCGTGATCTGGGTTCTCTCCGACGCCGGGCGCCGCCGCGCCTTCGGGGGTGCGACCGCCGTGCTGAAATCGACCCTGCTGGAGGTGGTGCTGGCGATCCTGCTTGCCCCGGTCACCATGGTGACGCAGACCAGGGCGCTGATCGGCATGATCTCCGGCGTGCCCTCCAACTGGACGGTGCAAAGCCGCGAGGCCGCGCGCATCCCGCTGCGCGAGGTGCTGCCGAAGGTGCGCGAGCATATCGCGTTGGGGCTGGCGTTCGCGGGCGTCGGCGCGATCGATCCGGTCCTGGGCCTGTGGCTCTCGCCGGTGAGCCTGGGCCTGCTGGCCTCGCCGTGGCTGATCTCGCTCACCTCCAGCGTCTCGCTGGGGGACCGGCTGCTGCGCTGGGGCGTCTTCACCGTGCCGCCGCCGATCATTCGGGATACGCCGCCCGAGGGGACGGAGCTTGCCGCGATCCGGCCGGTTCAGGCCGGGCGCGTTGTCCCCTCGACTCCGCCGCCCGCCTGAACCTTGGCGTCAGGGCGCGTGCTGCGCGAGGCCCTTCGCCATCGAAAGGTGCTTCTTCACCACCGGCTCGATGTCGTTGACGAAGCCGTGGAACGCGCCGTCCTTGTCGTTCGCGGCGTAATTCTGGAGCGCGTCCAGCGTCTTCTGATGCGCGTCGACCTGCGCCGAGGCATAGGCCTGGTCGAAATCGGCGCCCTTCTTGCCGCGCAGGTCGTCGACAACGCGCTGCTGGTCCGGCGTCAGGGTGGCGTCGGGCGTGATCGGGGCGGGCAGCTTCGAGGCGATGCGTTTCAGCTCCGCCGTCGATTTGCCGTGCGCCTCGATCATCTCGCGCGCGAAGTCCTTGATCGCCTTCGCGCTCGCATTGGTCGCGGCGAGCTTCGAGGTGGTGATCTCGAAATTGTCGTTCGCGGCGGCGGCGTTGGCGAAATCCTGATCCGACGAAGCCGTCATGCCCATATTGTCGGCCATGGGCGGCATGCTGTTGTCGACGGTGGACAATGCGGCCTGATTGCCCGGCTCATAGCCCTCCTGCGTGCGCTCGGCGTTTTCGGAGGAGCGGTTGCAGGCGGAAAGGGCGGCGGTGATGCCGATCAGGCCCAGAATATATGTGCGCATGGGTTCATCGTCTCCGTTCTTCACCTGCCTTCGCAACCGAGCGGGGAGGATGAGGTTCCGAAGATCAGCGGAAAAAGCAATTTATGTTCATAAAAACAAACCCGGAAACACGCGCCATTACAACCCGGAGCAGGGATAAATCCTTGGCCGGATACGTTTATCTGATTCCATGAAAGGTTTGTCGATGGCGTATCGGGAGCAGAGGAAAAGGCGGAGAATACGCAAGGGATTCGGCGCTGTCGCCGTAATCATCATGATTCTCGCGCTGTTGATTTTCGCGGGTTTCAACATCTATTATCTGACGCGCGGCCCATGACTGCGCGCCGGCGAGGCCGGCGGCAACATCCCGCGCGCCGGATCGGCGGCAAGGGCGCGGGTCAGCCCCGCGCGTTGCGCCGCCGGGTTTCCCAGCCCTTCTTCGCCGCAGCCGAACGCTTGGCGTGGGATTGGTTGCTGCCGCCCTTGTGACCGCCGCGGCGCGAGCTTTCGTGGTTTTCCGGCTTGCCCCGGCCCGAGCCGGATTTCTTGCCGCCGCCGGTTTCCTTGTTCACCGTGGCCCAGGCGCGGCGTTCGGCCTCGCCATGGCTGACGCCGCGATGCTCATAGCCTTCCTCGATATGCTCGGCCTGGCGCTTCTGCTTGTCGGTGTAGCTGGATTTGTCTCCACGCGGCATGATTGCTCTCCTTGTTTCAGACCACCCCGGTTCCGCCGTTCGCGCCGAAGATGCTGCCGGTGGTGAAGCTGTTCCGTCCCTCCGCCAGCGCGACATACAGGCCGGCAAGCTCCGCCGGCTGGCCGGCGCGGCCGAGCGGCGTATCCTGCCCGAATTTCTCGACCCCGCCCTCCAGTTGCCCGCCCGAGATCTGGAGCGGCGTCCATACAGGCCCCGGCGCGACCGCGTTGACGCGGATGCCGCGCGGCGCGAGCTGCTTGGCCAGGCCCTTGGTGAAAATCTCGATCGCGCCCTTGGACGTGGCG
>JAYRJH010000172.1:0-6560 GCA_041906415.1 Sphingomonas sp.
CGAGCAGCGAGCGATAGCTGGAAGTGGCGACGAGGTGGATGATCGTCTCCGTGTCGCTGGTGGACTGGAAGATCGATCCGCGCCGCACCAGCTCGCGGCGCAAGCGCATCGCATTGGAGATGTTGCCGTTATGCGCCACCGCGAAACCGCCGGAGGCAAGCTCGGCATAGAGCGGCTGGACGTTGCGGAGCGCCGTCTCCCCGGTCGTCGAATAGCGGACATGGCCGCAGGCGACGGTGCCGGGCAATGCGCGAATCACCTCGTCGCGATCGAAATTGCCGGCCACATGTCCCATCGCGCGATGCGTGTGGAATTGCGCGCCGTCGAAAGTGGTGATCCCGGCCGCCTCCTGCCCGCGATGCTGGAGCGCGTGAAGGCCCAGCGCCACCAGCGCCGCGGCACTTTCAGCACCGGAAACGCCGAAGATGCCGCATTCCTCGCGGAGATGATCGTCGTCGAAGGGATGAGTCGTGAACATGTCCGCAAGGCCCGCAATGATGCGCGGCCGCATATAGTGGCTGACTTCGATTTGTCACGGTCCGGTTGGGCGCGTCGGACTACATCTCCCCGCGCGCGCGGCGGATCGCATACCATTTCTTCACATTGGCATTATGCTGGTCGAGCGTGTTGGCGAAGACATGACCGCCCGTGCCGTCCGCCACGAAATAGAGCGCGGCCGTCTGCGCCGGATCGAGCACCGCGTCGATCGAGGCGCGCCCCGGATTGGCGATCGGGCCGATCGGCAAGCCCGGCTGGGCGTAGGTGTTGTAACCGTTCTTCGCGTGCAGTTCCGATTGCAGGATACGCCGCCCGAGCGGCTTGCCCTTCGTGATCGGATAGATGACTGTCGGGTCCGCCTGCAACGGCATCCCGCGCTTCAGGCGGTTGGCGTATACCGCCGCCACCTCGCGCCGCTCGCTCGGCTTGCCCGTTTCCTTCTCCACGATCGAGGCGAGGATGATCGCCTGTTCCGGCGTCGTCACCGCAATGCCGGGCTTGCGGCGCTTCCATGCGGCGGCGAGATAGTCGCGCATTGCTTTCTGCATCCGCGCGACGACCGAGGCGCGCGTGTCGCCCTTCTGATAGGCGTAGCTGTCGGGCAGGATCGATCCTTCCGCCGGGACGGCCACGTCGCCGACCAGTCCGTCCGCCTTCATCAGCGCTTCGTGGACCAGGATCGAGGGATAGCCCTCCGGCACCGGGATCAGCCGCTGGCGGACCTTGCCTTCCTGCAACAGCGCCAGCACGTCGGATGCGCTGGCATGGGCGGGGATGGCATATTCACCGGCCTTGATCGCCGCCCCGTTGCCGAACAGCCGGGCAAAGCCGCGAAAGCGCGTGGCGGAGCGAATCGCACCGGCCTTCTGCAACTCGGCCGCCGCGCGGGCGAGGCTCGCGCCCTCGGGCACGATCACCGCGACGGGCTTCGCGGCGGGGCCGGAGCCGGACCAGTCGTGCGCCAGCCAGCCGAGCGTCGCCACGGCCAGCAGCACGATCAGCGTTCCGAAGCAGCCGAGTCTTCTCACCGCCCTGTCCTCCGTTCGTGCTGAGCCTGCCGCGATCATCAAGCGTCATGCCGGGCTTGGCCAGACATGACGACAGCGTGGATCTATACGGCCTTCATCACCAGCGAGGCATTGGTGCCGCCAAAGCCGAACGAATTGTTCAGCACCGCGCGCACCTGCCGCTTCTTCGCGACATGCGGCACGAGATCGACGCCCGCGCAATTCTCGCTCGGGTTATCGAGGTTCAGCGTCGGCGGCACGATCTGGTCGCGCAGCGCGAGGATGCAGAAGATCGATTCGACCGCGCCCGCGCCGCCGAGCAGATGCCCGATCGCCGATTTGGTCGAGGACATGGAAAGCCCGCCGATCGCATCGCCGAACAAGCGGCGCACCGCGCCCAGCTCCAGTTCGTCTCCCAGCGGCGTCGAGGTGCCGTGCGCGTTGATATAGTCGATGTCGGAAAGCGCGAGGCCGCTCTTGCGCATCGCCATCTCCATCGAACGGAACGCGCCCGATCCTTCCGGATGCGGCGCGGTGACGTGATAGGCATCGCCCGACAGGCCGTAACCGATCACCTCGGCATAGATTTTCGCGCCGCGCGCCTTGGCCCGCTCATATTCTTCCAGCACCACCACGCCCGCGCCCTCGCCCATCACGAAGCCGTCGCGATCGCGGTCATAGGGGCGGCTCGCCTTTTCCGGCGTGTCGTTGAAGCCGGTGGAGAGCGCGCGCGCCTGCGCGAAGCCCGCGATGCCGAGCGGGCAGATCGCGCCTTCCGCACCGCCCGCCAGCATCACGTCGGCATCGTCCATCGCGATCATCCGCGCGGCGTCGCCGATCGAATGCGCGCCGGTGGAGCAGGCGGTGACGACAGCATGGTTCGGCCCCATCAAACCGTATTTGATCGAAACCTGGCCCGAGATCAGGTTGATGAGCCGGCCATGCACGAAATGCGGCGAGACGCGGCCCGGCCCCTTCTCATGGCAGACGATCGATTCGCTCGCGATGCCCGGCAGGCCGCCGATGCCCGCGCCGATCGAGCAGCCGGCGCGGAAGCGCTCCGCCTCGCTCATCTCGGTCAGGCCGGCGTCTTCCAGGGCCTGTCCCGCCGCGTCGATGCCGTAGATGATGAACGGGTCGACCTGCCGCTGGATCTTGTGATCGACGCGTTTCGACGGATCGAAGCCATATTCGTGATCGGCCGGCTTCACCTCACAGGCGATGCGGCATTTCTGATCCGATGCATCGAAGCGGGTGATCGGCCCCGCCCCCGAACGGGCGGCGATGAGGTTGGCCCAGGCCGTTTCGACGTCAGCCCCCAGCGGGGTGACGAGGCCAAGACCAGTGACGACGACGCGGCGCATGCGAAACTCTCCGAAATATGACAACAGGCCCAGCCCATTGCGGGGCTGAGCCTGCCGAAGCCCTGTCCTGCCGCGCGGCCGTTTCCGGCCCGCGGCAGCCCCTCGACACGCTCAGGGCCGGCTGGACAGTATTGGGCTAAAGATCAGCCCTTGTGCTCGTCGATATAGGTGATCGCGTCCTTCACGGTCGTGATCTTCTCGGCGGCGTCATCGGGGATCTCAACACCGAATTCTTCCTCGAACGCCATCACCAGCTCGACGATGTCGAGACTGTCGGCACCGAGATCGTCGATGAAGCTGGCGTCCTCCGTCACCTTTTCGGCTTCGACGCCGAGATGCTCGACGACGATCTTCTTCACGCGGTCGGCGGTCTCGCTCATTATTCCGTCCCTCATGTCGTTGGGGGTTATTGATTGCTGAACGCAGCTAGAACGGCTTGCCGCCCATGGCAAGCCTAGCACGACATCACACCATCGCCATGCCGCCGTTCACATGCAACGTCTGGCCCGTGACATAGCCCGCTTCCTTCGACGCGAGATAGACGACAGCCGCCGCGATATCCTCTCCCGCGCCCAGGTCGCCGGCGGGAATCCTGCCGAGAAGCGCGGTTTTCTGCGCCTCCGGCAGCACGTCCGTCATCGTGGAGCGGATGAAGCCGGGGGCGACGCAGTTCACCGTGATGTTGCGGCTCGCCAGTTCCTGCGCCAGCGCCTTGGACATGCCGACCAGCCCCGCCTTGGACGCGGCATAGTTCGCCTGGCCGGGATTGCCGGTCTGCCCGACGACCGAAGTGATGGAGATCACGCGGCCGAAACGCTGCTTCATCATCGGCTTGGCTGCCGCGCGAATCAGGCGGAAGGCGGCTTCGAGGTTGACGGAGATGACTTGCTGCCACTCCTCGTCCTTCATCCGCATCGCCAGATTGTCGCGCGTGATGCCCGCGTTGTTGACCAGGATGTCGAGTCGCCCGCCCAGGGCCTCCACGGCCGCCGGCACCAGCGCGTCCACCGATGCTGGATCGGAAAGATCCGCCACCACCGCGACATGATCGCCGCCGAGGCTGGCGCGGAACGCCTCCAGCTTCTCCGCATTGGAGCCGGAAACCGCCAACCGCGCGCCCTGCGCCGCCAGCCCGCGCGCGATCGCGGAGCCGATTCCGCCCGAAGCGCCCGTCACCAGCGCGGTCATGCCTGTAAGGTCGAACATTCCTGAAATCTCCTCAGAGCGCTTTCAGCAGCGCCTCGATATCATCCATCGAAACGACGCTCGTCGCTTCCGCATCGGGCGCGATGCGCTTGACCATCGGGCCGAGCACCTTGCCGCCGAACTCCACGAACGCGTCCACGCCCGCCGCCTGCATCGCCAGCACCGATTCGCGCCAGCGCACCATGCCCGTCACCTGCCGCACGAGGCCGGCGCGTATCGCCTCCACCTCGCTCACCGGCGCCGCATCGACGTTGCAGTAAAGCGGCACCAGCGGGGCGGAGAGGCGCGCTTCGGCCAGCGCCTTTTCCATCGCATCGGCCGCGGGCTGCATCAGCGGGCAGTGGAAGGGCGCGGAGACGGGCAGCAGCAACGCGCGCTTCGCGCCATGATCCTTGGCGATGGCGACCGCGCGGTCGATCGCATCCTTCGCCCCGCTGATGACCACCTGCGTGGGATCGTTATCGTTGGCAACGGTGCACACCTGCCCCTCTGCCGCCGCTGCGGCGATTGCCTGCGCCTTTACGAGATCCGCGCCTAGCAGGGCCGCCATCGCCCCCTCACCCACCGGCACCGCCGCCTGCATCGCCTGCCCACGCAGTTTCAGCAGCCGGGCAGTGGTGGAGAGATCGAACGTCCCCGCCGCACACAGGGCGCTATATTCGCCGAGCGAGTGGCCCGCGACGAAATCGGCCTTGTCGGCCAGCGACACGCCGCCCTCGCGCTCCAGCACGCGCAGCGTGGCGATGGCGTTGGCCATGATCGCGGGTTGCGCGTTCTCGGTGAGGGTCAGCTCCTCCGCCGGGCCTTCCGTCATCAGGCGGAACAGGTTCTGGCCCAGCGCCTCGTCCACCTCCTGGAACACCTCGCGCGCGTGAACGCTGGCGTCGGCCAGCGCCTTCCCCATGCCGACCGACTGGCTCCCCTGCCCCGGAAAGATGAACGCGCGCATGATGCCTCCCTTGGATTTCAGCGGGCGGTTATGCGCCGCAGCCATGCCGGGTCAACCTCGCCGGCTTGCCTTTCCGCCGGTTTCCGCTATGAGCCGCCGCTTCCACAGGCGATTCCGCCGGTGGAACGCATGTTGAGACGACAGCCGGAGGGGCATGGCACGGGGCCATGTCAGCGATCGGCCAACGAAGGAAAGCAGATGGCTCTTTACGAGCACGTGTTCCTTGCGCGTCAGGATCTGGCGCAGGCGCAAGTGGACGCGCTGGCGGAAGCCGCCACCAAGATCGTCGAAGCCCATGAAGGCAAGGTCGTCAAGACCGAGACCTGGGGCCTTCGCAGCCTCGCCTATCGCATCGCGAAGAACCGCAAGGCGCATTACGTGATGCTCGAGATCGACGCCCCCGGCGATACCGTCGCCGAGCTGGAGCGTCAGAACCAGATCAACGAGGACATCATCCGCTACATGACCATCAAGGTCGACGCACATGAGAGCGGCCCGTCGGTGATGATGCGCAAGCAGGAGCGTGACCGTGAGCGCCGCGCCGAGCGTGGCGGCGATCGCCCGCGTCGCGACCGTGAAGAGGAAGTTGCATAATGGCCCGCCCGTTCTTCCGCCGCCGCAAGAGCTGCCCCTTCTCCGCGAAGGATGCGCCCCGGATCGACTACAAGGACGTCCGGCTGCTCCAGGGCTTCGTCTCTGAGCGTGGCAAGATCGTGCCGTCGCGCATCACCAGCGTGTCCGCCAAGAAGCAGCGCGAGCTCGCCCAGGCGATCAAGCGCGCGCGTCACCTGGGCCTGCTGCCCTACGTCGTGAAGTAAGGAGCGCTCTAATGGACGTGATTCTGCTTGAGCGCATCGAGAAGCTCGGCACCATCGGCGATGTTGTGAAGGTGAAGGACGGCTTCGCCCGCAACTATCTGCTGCCGAACAAGAAGGCGCTGCGCGCCAACGAGGCCAACCGCAAGGTGTTCGAGGCCAACCGCGCCCGCATCGAGGCCGAGAACGCGAATCGCCGCGTCGACGCCGAGAAGGAGGCGAAGGGCTTCAACGACGTATCCGTGACGATCATCCGTCAGGCGTCGAACACCGGCCAGCTCTACGGCTCGGTCGCGGTGCGCGACATCGTCGAGGCGCTGGTGGCCGACGGCCACAAGGTCTCCAAGAGCCAGATCGTGCTCGATCGCCCGATCAAGGCGATCGGCGTGAGCGACGTGAAGGTCGCGCTCCACCCCGAGGTGTCGGTGACGGTGAAGGTCAACGTCGCCCGCTCGCCGGAGGAAGCCGAGCTTCAGGCATCGGGCGTGGACGTGACCGCGCAGATGTTCGAGGAAGGCCGCGACCAGGGCGGCTTCACCGAGGATTACGACCCCAACGCGGAGCCCGGCGCCACCGCCGAGGCTCAGCCGGAAGCGGAAGCGGAGCAGGCGTAACGCCGGCTCCCCTTTCGGGATTGCGAAAAGGCCCGCCGGAGCGATCCGGCGGGCTTTTTTTTGTTTGGCCTTCCACAAGCAGGCAGCGCACCATGTCTTCCCTAGTG
>JAYRJH010000173.1:0-6556 GCA_041906415.1 Sphingomonas sp.
CGGATCACGCGCGCTCACTCGCTCGCCATATTGGCGGGCGATGCGCGATGCCGGCGTGAGGCTCTGCATCTCGCTGCCCGCGCATGTCGGCATCCCGGCGCTGGCCGGCAGCCGGATAGACCTGCGCAACCACCGCAAGATCGTGGTGGTGGACGATCGCGTCACTTATTGCGGCAGCCAGAATTGCGCGGACCCGGAATTCCGCATCAAGCCGAAATTCGCCCCCTGGGTGGATATCATGCTGCGCTTCGAGGGGCCGGTGGTGCGCCAGAACCAGTTGCTGTTCGCGGACGACTGGATGATCGAGACGGGCGAGGATCTGATCGCCCTCCTTCCCCCGGAACCGGACAGTGCGCGGTCCGGCGGTTTCCCCGCCATCGCCTTCGGCACCGGGCCGATGTCTCCCAAGGGCGCGATGTCCGACGTGTTCGTAGGCGCGCTTTACGGGGCCGAGCGGGAAGTGGTGATCTCGACCCCCTATTTCGTGCCCGACCCGCCGCTGGTGGAGGCGCTGATCGCCTGCGCCCGGCGCGGCGTGGAGACGGTGCTGATCCTGCCCGCCCGCAACGATTCCGCCGTGGTCGGCGCGATGGGCCGCGCCAATTACGCGCAACTGATCGAGGCGGGCGTGCGCATCTTCGAATTCCGCGGCGGCCTGCTCCACGCCAAGACGCTGGTGGCGGACGGGATCGTCGCGCTGATCGGCTCCGCCAACATGGACCGGCGCAGCCTGGAACTGAACTTCGAGAACAACATCCTGCTCGCCTGCCCCGGTCTGGCGATGGAGATACGCGGGCGGCAGCACGTCTATCTTTCCGACGCGCATGAAGTGACGGCGGAGGATATCCGCAACCGCCCGCTCCGGCACATCTTCTGGCAGAACCTCCTCACCATCTTCGCGCCGATCTTCTGACGCGCCATGGCATCGCTGACCGTCCTGTTCCTGATCGTGCTGGGCATCAACCTGCTGCCGGCCTTCGGACCGCCGACCTGGACGGTGATCCTGTTCTACGGGCTGAACACCGAATTGCCCGCGCCCGTGATCGTGCTGGTCTGCGCGGTGGCGGCGGCGAGCGGGCGGCTGCTGCTCGCCCACGGCTTCCGCTACCTGCGCGGATATCTGCCCGCGAAACTGAAGCGCAATCTGGCCTCCGCGCAGGCCCTGCTGGAGAGCCGCAGGAGCGGCGTCCTGTGGGGGCTTGGCCTGTTCGCGCTATCCCCGCTGCCGTCGGCGCAGATGTTCGAGGCGGCGGGCCTCGCCGGCGTGCGGCTGCTCGGCTTCACCGCCGCCTTCTTCGCCGGTCGGCTGGTGAGCTATTCGCTCTACGCCGCCTCCGCCAAGGGGCTGCGCGGGACCAGCCTCGGCGACGCCTTCGCGAACGTCTTCTCCAGCCCATGGGGCATCGCGCTCCAGATCGGGATGATCCTTCTGCTGGCGCTTCTCATGCAGATCGACTGGAGCCGCTTCGCACCGAAGGAAGATGCGCCGGACTAGCGCACCACCGCGCCGCCCTTCATCACCATCTCCACCCGCCGCACCGCGCCGATATCGGCGGTCGGATCGCCCTTCACCGCGACCAGGTCGGCGAGCATCCCCGGTCGGAGCGCGCCCAGCCTGCCGTCCAGCCCGAACCAGCGCGCGTTGCCCCATGTCGCGGCGGAGAGCACCTGCGCGGGCGTCATGCCGTTGGCGGCCATCAGCTCCATCTCGCGCGCATTGTCGCCATGGGCGAAGACGCCCACGTCGCCGCCCACGCACATCCGCACGCCGGCCTTGAGCGCGAGCCGGAAGGCATCGCGCGCCAGCTTCACCGCGGGCGGCGCTGGCTCCGCGCCGTTCCACCCGCGATAGCGCGCAACCGCGTCGGACGCCGCGAGCGTCGGGCAATAAGCGATGTTCTTCGCCGCCATCGCCGCGAAAATCTCGGCCGTGCCGTTATAGCCATGCTCGATCGTGTCGACGCCCGCCGCGATCGAGCGCCGCATCCCCTCCGCCGTGGAGGCATGGACGGCGACCGGCCGCCCCGCATCATGCGCCGCCGCCACCGCCGCCCTGATCTCGTCCGCGCCCAGCGTCGCGCGGCTCTCCTCGCCGGGGCGCCAGCGGTAATCGGCGTAGAGCTTGACCCAGTCCGCGCCGCCCGCGATCTGGCGGCGCACTTCCGCCACGATCCCGTCCACGCCGGAGACCTCGGCCGCGCCCTGCGGCACGGCGACGCCCGGCTCGAACCCCTTGGGGCCATAAGCCCCCAGCGCGACGATCGCGCGCGTCGCCACCGACAGGCGCGGGCCGGGGACGATTCCCTGGTCGATCGCCTCCTTCAGCCCGACATCGGCATAGCCCGCGCCCTCGGTGCCGAGATCGCGCTCGCTGGTGAAACCCGCCAGCAGCGTCGCGCGCGCCTGCGCAACCGCGCGCGCCGTGCGGAGCGCGAGCGGCTCGTGCAGCACCTGATCGTCCCAGCTCGTCTGGTTATAGGGATGGAGGAACAGGTGCCCGTGCCCCTCGATCATCCCCGGCATCAGCGTATCGCCCGGCAATGCGATCACCTGCGTTCCCGCCGGTGCCGGGAGATCGGGGCCGGCCGCCACGATCTTCTCCCCCTCCACCAGCACCTGCCAGCCGGGATGGCGCTTGCCGTCCACGGGATCGAACACCGCATCGGGCTTGATGAGCACCCCCGCAATCGACGGGCTGGCCGCCCCGAGCAGCATCGCCGCCAAAGCCATCCGGCGCCCAATCCCTCGCATAGCCATCCCCCGGTAAATTCGTTACGCGTCTGCCATGGATATAAGCCTTCGCCCGTTGCTCCTAGCCCCGCTGTTCCTCACGGCCGCCGCGGCGCCTGCCCCCGATGCGGAAATGGCGCGCTGGCGGGCGGAGGCCGCGCGCGTCACCATCGCGCGCGACGATTGGGGCATCCCGCATATCCACGGAAAGAGCGATGCGGATGCCGTGTTCGGCATGATCTACGCGCAGGCCGAGGACGATTTCTCGCGCGTGGAGGCGAATTACCTCACCGCGCTCGGCCGCGGCGCGGAGGCGGACGGGGAGGAGGCGATCTGGGCCGATCTTCGCCAGCGCCTCTATGTCGATCCGGATGCGCTGAAGCGCCAATATGCCGAAAGCCCCGCATGGCTGCGCACGCTGATGCAGGCATGGGCGGACGGGCTGAACTATTATCTCGCCACGCACCCGGAAGTGAAGCCGAAGGTGCTGACGCGCTTCGAGCCGTGGATGGCGCTCTCCTTCACCGAAGGCAGCATCGGCGGCGATATCGAGCGTATCCCGCTGAGCGGACTCAAGACCTTCTACGGCGCACCCACCCCGCCGACGCCGGAGGAGACGGGGCAGGCCCCGCGCGAGCCGTCCGGCTCCAACGGCATCGCCATCGCGCCGAAGATCACGGCCAACGGCCGCGCGCTTTTGCTCATCAACCCGCACACCAGCTTCTATTTCCGTTCCGAGGCGCAGGTTTCCAGCGATGCTGGCCTGAACGTCTATGGCGCCAGCACCTGGGGGCAGTTCTTCGTCTATCAGGGGTTCAACGAGCGGGCCGGGTGGATGCACACCTCCTCCACGGTCGATAACGTGGACGAGTTCGCGGAGAAGGTCCGCAAGGCCGGCGACGGTTACGTCTACGCCTATGGCAAGGAAACCCGCCCGGTGGCGAGCGAGCGCGTCACGCTTCGCTTCCGCCGCCCGGACGGCACGACGGGCGAGCGCGGCTTCACCGTCTGGCGCACGCATCACGGCCCGATCACGGGCGCGCGCGGCGGGCGCTGGATCGCGACCGCGCTGATGTGGAAGCCGGTGCCCGCGCTGGAGCAAAGCTATCTGCGCACGAAAGCGACCGATCTCGCCGGCTTCCTGCGGGTCGCCGAGCGCAAGGCCAATTCCTCCAACGACACGTTGTTCGCGGACAGCAAGGGCGAGATCGCCTTCCTGATGCCGCAGTTCATGCCCGTTCGCGACAACCGCTTTGACTATACCCGGCCGGTGGACGGCAGCGATCCCGCGACCGACTGGAAGGGGCTGCATACGCTCGCCAGCCTGCCGAGCGTGCTCAATCCCCGCTCCGGCTGGGCGTATAACACGAACGACTGGCCGTGGAACTCGGTTGGCGCGGAAAGCCCGAAGGCGGCGGATTTCCCGCGCTACATGGACCAGACCGGCCGCAACGCGCGCGGCGCGCACGCCGACCTGCTGCTCGAGGGCAAGAGCGGCTGGACGGCGGCGAAGCTGCGCGACGCGGCGTTCGACACCTATCTCCCCGCCTTCGCGAAGCTGATCCCGCAGCTCGTCGCGGCATGGGATGCGCTTCCATCAGGCGATCCGCGCCGCGCGGGGCTGGCCGAGCCGATCGCCCTGCTGCGCGGCTGGGATCATCGCTGGGGCTATGATTCCACCGCGACCAGCCTGGCGGTGTTCTGGGGCGACCATCTGTGGGCCGAGGTGGGCGGCTTCGCGCAGGCGGAGCGGATGAACGTGCCGGACTATATCGGCGCGAAAGTCTCCGCCGGCGCGCGGCTCGATGCGCTGGCGGCGGCGGTGGCGCGGCTGAAGGCGGATTTCGGGGACTGGCGCGTCAAATGGGGCGAGATCAACCGCTTCCAGCGGCTCGACGATTCGATCGCGCCGCATTTCGACGATGCCGCGCCCTCCTTGCCGGTGCCCTTCCCTTCCGCGCAATGGGGCACGCTCGCCTCCTTCGGGGCGAAGCGCTGGCCGGGGACGAAGCGTTATTACGGCACCAGCGGCAACAGCTTCGTCGCGATCGTGGAATTCGGCCCGCGCGTGAAGGCGACCGCCGTGATGGCGGGCGGGCAGAGCGGCGACGTGAAGTCCCCGCATTTCGCGGACCAGATCAGGCGCTATGCGGATGGCGCGCTGCGGCCGGTCTATTTCTACCCGGACGAACTGAAGGGGCATGTCGAGCGGCAATACCGGCCGGGGGACAAGTGAGGCCCTAGCCCGCCGCGCGCAGCACCTCATCCAGCGAGGCGGCGCGCACGCCACGCCGGTCCAGCTCCGCCAGCACCTTGTCCCACCAGCGCCAGAAGCGCGCCAGATCGGCGGCGTCGCGCACATAGGGCGTATGCCCCGGCACGAGCGAGGGCGAGTGGAAGGCGAAGTTGAGCATTCTTTCCCCCTCGCCCAGCGCGACCGCGATCGCCTCCACCGCCTCGCGCGCCGGCACGCCCTCCGGCGTCAGCGGCACGCGTGACAACAGCCGCGCGCGGGAGAACACCCCACGCCCGCGCGGGATCGCGCCCAGCCGCGCATGGAGCCGCGCGCCACGCGCCCGCAGCGCGCCGGTGAACACCGTGGTCAGGGGCAGCTCGACCAGCCCGTCCGCGCGCCACGCCGCATTGCGGACGGAGGTGAAATCCGGCCCGCCCTCCATGCGATAGTCGAACCCCGCGCGCACCGAGCTGTCGAGCCGATATCCATGCCGCGCGAGCGTGGCGAACATCTCCGGCGACACGCCGTATCGGCCCGCGCGAAACGCGAGCGGACGCGCGCCGAACGCCTCCGAAAGCCCCTCGGTCAGCACCCGCAGCTTCGCCTCGAACAAGGCAAGCGGCAGGTTGCCCGCATAGGAAGCGAGCGCCGACAAAGGCTCCCCGAACGGCGGGTTGACCCATGGATGGATCTGCGCCCCCACCGGCGCGCCCGTCTCGCGCACCCGATCGGCCGCCCAAGGGTCCGCCGCGACCGGATGGTCCACGAACAGCGCCGGCGCCGCCCCGGCCTCCGCCAGCCGCCGATGCGCCTCCGGCAGGGCGGCGAGCGCCGTCACGCCATGCGAATCCCGCGAGAAGGGGCGCGACCAGTCGAACTCCTCCTCGGTGTCGATGAACAATGTGTAGCGCCGGCCGAAATCCTCCGGCCAATGCACCAGATCGGCCGCATCGGGAGCGGGCATGCGCCAGCGATGCCCAACGATCGCGGTGTTCTCCACCGTCGTCAGTTCGTGGAAGCCTGCCCCATGTCGTGGATCAATCCCGTCGGCAGGCGCAGAGTCAAGCGTTCCGCCTCGATCACCAGCGCGCCGCCCAGTTCGGTGGCGAGATTGCGCGCCAGCCGGATCGCGAAGCCGGTGCCGAGCAGCGGCGCGCCGGGCATCTCCACCTCGCGTTCCGCATCCAGCGTCAGCAGCGTCGCCTCCGGCACGGCGGCCAGCGCGCGCGGACGGGTGATGTCGATCGCGACCTCCCCGCCCTCGTCGCTCGCCGCGATGGAGAGATGCTCGCCCGTCCCCGCGCTCGCCGCCAGCGCGGCGATCAGCCGCCCGACCAGCCGCTCCGCGATCCGCTCGTCGCAGGCGAGCATGATCTCCGGCGCGATCGCGGCCAGGTCCATCGTGCAACCGCGCAGCCGCGCCAGCGGGGCGAGATCGTCCAGCGTGCGCGACAGAAGGGGCGCCAGCGGCACCCTGTCCTCGCGCAGGTCCAGCGCATCGCCCTCGATCCGCGCGGCAAGCTCCAGATCCTCGATCGCGGAAACCAGATCGCCGGCGTGCTGGCGGATCGTCGCGGCGCGCTCGCGATA
>JAYRJH010000174.1:0-6541 GCA_041906415.1 Sphingomonas sp.
CGACCGTGCGGAAAATGCCGCACGTCACCTGACGGTCGTTGGAACCCATGGCGGTGGCCTCGTCTATGAGGCTATGATCGGCAGTACGGCGCGCAAGATCCTTGATGCGGTCCCGGGCGATGTCCTCCTCGTACCCGATCCCGCCAGGCGCAAGGTGAACCCGGCCGGATGACGCTGGCGATCGTTTCCAGCCTCATGGGGCTCGCCGCCCTGATCGCTGGTGCGGAGTGGCTGGTGAGGGGAGGCTCGGCGCTGGCCGCGCGGCTGGGCGTTTCGCCGCTGCTCATCGGCCTTACGATCGTGGCGCTGGGAACGAGCACGCCCGAACTCGCCGTCGGGATCGAGGCGGCGCTCCAGGGAAACGGCTCGCTCGCGGTTGGCAACATCGCCGGCACCAACACAGTCAACATTCTCCTTATCCTCGGCCTCAGCGCGATGCTGCAACCACTTGCCATTCGGATGCAGACGCTGCGTCTGGAACTGCCTGTCATCGTCATCGCGTCGGCCGCGCTACTCGTCTTTGCCTGGGACGGTGTGCTCTCGCGCCTTGAGGGGCTGTTTTTGATCACGATGGGAATGGCCTTCACGCTGACCGTCATTCGCGTCGCCCGGCGGGAAAGCATCACGGTGAAGCTGGAGTTCGCGCGGGAATTCGCGGCGCCGCGCTTTTCCCGCCGCCACGGTTTCTCCGCAATGGCGATGCTGGCCATCGGCCTCGTCGTGATCGTCGTGGGCGCCAACTGGCTGGTGGATGGTGCGGTCGCGCTTGCCCGGTTGTGGAACGTATCGGACGCCTTCATCGGACTGACGATCGTTGCGATCGGTACTTCCGCTCCTGAACTCGTTACGACGATCATTTCGACGATTCGTGGCGAGCGCGACATCGCGATCGGCAATCTGATCGGCAGCAGCGTTTACAATATTCTGGTGATTCTCGGCGCGGCCTGCCTGTTTCCGTCGAACGGGATCGAGGTCAGCGCGCAACTGATCCGGGTCGACATCCCGGTCATGTTGGGGGTCGCGCTGGCCTGCATTCCCGTATTCATCAGCGGACGCCAAATTTCGCGGTTCGAGGGTGGAATGTTTGTGAGTGCCTACTTGCTATATCTTGGCTATTTGATCAATGATCGGATTTAACCGATAGGGAAAGCGCGAGAGCATCGTTTGACAACGCCGCGATTTTCCCGCCTTTCGTCTATTATCCAGTGATTTTGGGTCGCAGGCGGTGGCTGCTGCTGTCAGGTTGCTAACGCGGGTCTTTCGATCCCGGTAGAACTTCGCACCCTTTCGATCGGAGCCTTCGCATTCGTGGACCCGCGATAGCGTAACGATTAGGGAAATCCCGGATAGACCCGAGCCCATCCGGGTCCCTCAATGGCGGCCATGATGAACATCGCGACCCTCACCCTGAACCCGACGATCGACGTCGCCTATGAAGTCGATCATGTCTACCACACCCGTAAAATGCGGACGAAGACAGAATTCTATTCGCCGGGTGGCGGGGGAATCAACGTGGCCCGTGTCTATGTCCGGCTCGGCGGGAACGCGCGGAGCTACTATCTTTCGGGCGGTGCAACCGGCCACGCGCTCGATGGTCTGCTCGACCTGCACCAGCTGGTGCGCAACCGTATCCCGATCAAGGGGCATACCAGGGTGGCCACCGCAGTGCTCGAGCGCGAAAGCGGGAAGGAATATCGCCTCGTTCCGTCCGGACCGATGGTCGAACCTGCAGAATGGCGGCAGTGCCTCAATCAGCTCCAGACGGCACAATGTGACTATCTGGTCGCGAGCGGTTCGCTCTCACCCGGCATTCCGGATGATTTCTATGGCCAGGTCGTCGCGATGATGACGGAACGCAGTATACCGGTCGTGCTCGACAGTTCAGGCGCTGGCCTGCGCGGAGGCCTTGAGCAAGGCGGCGTCTTCCTCGTCAAGCCCAGCATTGGCGAGTTGCGCCAGTTCACCGGTCGGGATCTTCCCGACACGGAGTCGGTGGGACGGGCGGCCATGCAGATCGTCGGGGGCGGTCATGCGCAATATGTGGCGGTGACGATGGGGCACGAGGGCGCTCTCCTTGCCTCGGCCGAGCGCCAACTCCTGCTTCCCGCAGTGGACATCGAGGTCAGAAGCGCGGTCGGCGCGGGCGACAGTTTCCTTTCGGCGATGGTCTTTGCTATCTCCTCAGGCTGGGAGATCGAAGAAGCGTTCCGCTTCGGCATCGCGGCAGGCGCGGCGGCCGTGATGAATCCGGGGCACGATCTTGCGCGACCCGAAGACATCCGGCGGCTCTATTCGCAGGTCCGTGCAGCCTCCTGAACCTTGCGTTGAACTTGAGCGTACTCCACCGACCAGTTCATGATCGTGGTTCCCGGTCGCGAAATTCGCGACCGGTTCGGCGCACTGCCGGTCAAGTGTTCGGCTGTTTCGATTTCACGGCGTATTATTGTTTCGCTTGATCGGAGAACTGATCGAAGGCCTCGACCGCCTGCGCGGCATACATGAGGCTGGGGCCAGCGCCCATGTAGAGCGCCATGCCCATCGTCTCCATCACTTCATCGCGCGTGGCGCCGTGCTTGACGGCGGCCTTCGAATGGAAGGCAACGCAGCCGTCGCAGCGGATGGCGACCGAGATGGCAAGAGCGATCAGTTCCTTGGTCTTGGCATCGAGCGCCCCGGCCTTGGTGGCCGCAGTCGCCATGGCGGAAAAGGCCTGCATCACTTCGGGCGTGCCGAGCCGCACTTCCTTGATGGCGCCATTCAGCTCGGTCGCCATTTTCGGCCAGTCCTTGTGCATATCGTCTCCTGTAAAGTTCAGCGTCCGAGAAGGGCAAGCAGTCGGTAAGCCGCGACGATGCGATCGCTTCGCGCGCGAGCTTCGCTGACCGCTGCGGCGGTTGCCTCGCGTTCGGCATCGAGCAGATCGAGCTGGGGCTTCATCCCCACGCGAACCTCGTGGCGCACGCTGTCGCGCGCCTGTCCGGCGGCAAGGGCTTGCTGGGAAGCAGCCGCTTCGACCAGGGCGGCCGAGCGCACCCCGGAAAAGGCGCTGATCGTCTGTTCATCGACGGCGGCGCGTGCGGCGCGCATACGCGCATCGGCGGCCCTGACCGCACTATCGGATTCGGTAATCTTGGCTGAGACTCGCCCGCCCGCGAATATCTGCCAGCGCGCCCGCACGCCGACCGTGGCGGCATCGGAGCGATAATCGGGAAAGAACTGGTCACGCACCGTCGAACCTTCGGCGAAGGCGCCGATCGTGGGCAGGCGTTCGGCTCGCGCACCCCGCGCGCTGGCCTGGGCGGCATCTAGTGCCGCCTCGGCCTGAGCGAGAGCGGGATTGTTCCCGCGGGCGCTGTCGAGCGCTTCATCGAGCGAGGCAGGCAGGACCGGACTTGCCGGAATGGGCTGGAGATCCTGCGGGGCAAGGCCAGTGAGGTTGGTGAATCGCGCATCGGCCGAGATGGCAAAGCCGCGCGCGCCTTCAAGGGCTGCCTGTGCTTCGGCAAGGCGCGCCGCCGCCTGCGCAACATCGGTGCTGGGGCTTTCGCCTGCCTTGAAGCGGAGCCGGGCCTGGCGCTGGATCTCCTCCATCTGGCCGACCATCTGTTCATAGAGCGCTATCATTCGGTGCGTGGTCAGCACGTCGCCATAGGCTTGGACCGTCGCGACGACGATCTGGCTGCGGGTCATCGTTTCACCGGCGCGGGCTGCTTCGCTGCCCGCTTTCGCCTGTGCGATCCCGGCGCTGACCCTGCCGCCCATAAAGAGGGGCTGTTCGATAGTGAGCTGCGCCGCGCGCGGCGTGACGTTGGCCGCCGGAAGCCCGAAAAACCCCTGCGGATCGAGCCGGCCATAGCCGATCGTCCCGCTCACCGTCGCGCTGGGGAGACCCTGGCCTCTGGCTTCCTTGATCCGGGCATCGGCGGCATCGGCATCGGCCCCCGCCGCCTCGATTTCCGGCGCGTGGTTCACGGCGGCCGCAATGGCTTCTTCAAGCGTCGTTGCCTGCGCGGGCATGGCGACACTCGCCAGCAGGCCGGCGAGCAGGGGGAGGGGGATCGTCCGCCTGAGCGTCATTTGAAGGCGGTTCCCGGACGGACGCCGAACGCCTTGAACACCATCGCAGCCGGGCAGAAACCAGTGAAGCTTGCCTGAAGCATATTGAGGCCGGCAAAGGCGGTGAGCGCGATCCACCAGGGATGCACGGTCAGCGACAGGACGACGCCGAGCAGTACGACACAACCGGCGAACGCCATCACGGCACGATCGAGAGTCATCAGTCTCACTCCTTCGCTTGGGAAACCTGAAGCCGGGGCATCAGAAACGCAGCTTGCGGATGCCCATCGCGTGCATGGCGAGCTTTTCGTAGAAGGGCTCGCTCTCGCCCTTGCGGACCTTGCGCAGGAAATATTTCTCGAAGCCGACCTTGGCCAAATGGACCCATTTGCCGCTGGACGACCAGTTGACGTTGCGCGGCGGAATCTGGGGCTGGGCGACGAAGGCCACGCCGCCATCGCCGAAATCGGCGAGGCAGACCGCGTTCCAGGAAGCTTCGGCGGTCGGCGCCTTCCCGGCGAGGAGGGCCGCGAGATTGGCGGCGATCGCGGTCGACATGGATTCGATCATGAAGCCGGTCTTGGGCACGCCGACGGGCACGGGCGTCGGCCCGGTGGGCGGGATGGCGACGCAGACGCCGAGCGAGAAAATCTCCGGAAAGGCCGGGTTGCGCTGATGCTTGTCGACGATGACGAAGCCGCGCGGATTGGTCAGCCCCTCTATATCGCGGACCGCCGGCACCCCGCGGAAGGCGGGGAGCATCATGGAGAAGCCGAAGGGCAGGTCGTGCGTCTTCCTGACCGCGCCTTCCTCGTCCACTTCCTCGACATGCATGAGGCCGGCATCGATGCCGGTGACGCGCGCGTTGGTGATCCACTGGATGTGGCGATCGCGCAGCACGCTTTCGAGCAATGTGCGGGTGTCTCCCACGCCGTCCAGGCCGAGATGCCCGACATAGGGTTCGGCCGTGACGAAGGTCATCGGCACCCGGTCGCGAATCCTGCGCTTGCGCAGCTCGGTATCGAGGATCAGCGCAAATTCGTAGGCCGGTCCATAGCAGGATGCGCCCTGCACCGCGCCGACGACGATCGGCCCGGGATTCTCGACGAATGCGTCGAAGGCATCCGCGGCGGCCACGGCATGGTCGGTCTGGCAGATGGAGGCGGTATGGCCCTGCGGCCCAAGCCCCTCGACCTCATCGAAGGCGAGTTCCGGGCCAGTCGAGATTACGAGATAATCGTAATTGATAGACGATCCGTCGTTGAGTTCCAGTCGCTTCTCCCGGGCGTGGAGCCGCTTCGCGCCGATGGAGGTGAAGCCGATTCCCTTCTTCGCGAACACGGGCGGCAGGTGGATGCGGATCGCTTCCGGTTCCCGCCAGCGGACCGCCACCCAGGGATTGGACGGAATGAAACTGTAGGTGTCCGTGTCCGATACGGTCATCACATCGGCGCGGCCTTTGACGGCGGCCTTGATCTCATAAGAGGCGATCGTCCCTCCCAGGCCCGCGCCCAGCACCACGATCAACGGCTTGTTCATCTGCCATCCTCCCGGCTCTAGCGGTATTGACTAATATAAACATTACACGTTATATGCAATCCGCAAATTGAAGGAGGCTGGCATGTTCGGATTCAGGAAGCGCGGGCCTTATCGCGAGATCGGTCCCGCCGAGCTGGACGTCATGCTGAAGAACGGCGCCGCGCTCCTGATCGACGTGCGCGAAAGGGAAGAGTTCGCGACCGGCCACATTCCGGGCGCAGTGAACATGCCGCTGTCCGCTTTCTCCCCGCGCGACATTCCCGATCCCGAAGGCCGCACCGTCGTGCTGCAATGCGCGGGCGGGCGGCGCTCCGCGCAGGCGCTGGATCGCTGCGCGGGGGCACAGGAGGCGATCGACACCCATCTCGCGGGTGGTATCGGTGCATGGAAAGACGCCGGGTTCCCGGTGGTCGCCGACTAGGCGCTCAGGAGGTGGGCGGCATGCAGGGGTGGCTCCGCCTCGCGGGCGCGGCGCTGGCGCTTTCGGCTTGCGGACGTCAACCGGCGCGCGAGGAAACGGCTGCGTCCGGCCTGCCCGCCGGGGAAACCTTGCGCCTCCGGCCCGTGGAGATAGCCGACATGAAGGCGGTGGGCGCGGAAATCGCCACGCGCGATCAGGCGGAGGTGCTGGCGCGCATCCCGGGCATCCTTGCCTCGCTGTCGGTGCGGGCGGGGGATATGGTCCGCAAGGGCCAGCGCATCGGCATGATCGTCGATTCCCGGCTGGATTATGAAACCGGCGCCTATGATGCGCAGGCCGCCGCCGCTCGCGCCGAGGCCGCGCGCGCCAATGCGGATCTCGCGCGCATCCGCGACCTCTACGACAATGGGGTCTATGCCAGGGCCCGTCTCGATCAGGCCGTGGCCGCGGCGCATGCGGCCGATGCGCAGGTCGCCGCCGCGCGCGCGCGGCAGGGCGCCAGCGCCAGCGCGGCGGGGCAGGGCG
>JAYRJH010000175.1:0-6524 GCA_041906415.1 Sphingomonas sp.
AACTCAATCTGAAGCTGTTCTGCGATCTGCTACGCGCGCATGAATATGCCGCGGAAGCGGTGCGCGACGGCCGCGAGGCGCTGGATCGCGCGCGCGCCTTCACGCCGGACCTGATCGTGATGGACATCCAGATGCCGCACGTCACCGGGCACGAGCTGATCCTGCAGCTCAAGGCCGATGAGGAATTGCGGGAGATTCCGGTGATGGCGGTCACCGCTTATGCCGGGCGCGAGGACGAGGAACGCATCCGCGCGGCGGGGGCGGCGGCCTATGTGTCGAAGCCGATCAGCCTGATGCGCTTCATGGACGCGGTAGCCGCGCTGGTCTGAGGCGAGCACGGATTTGAGACGGACACGCGAAAAGAGCCGCCGGCCCTGCGCCCGCGGCTCCACCGCATCCCGCGACGATGACGGGCGGCGCGTTCACGCCGCCGCGATCGTCACTTGATCTTGGCTTCCTTGAACTCGACGTGCTTGCGCGCGATCGGGTCGTACTTGTTGAACGACAGCTTCTCGGTCTTGGTGCGCGGATTCTTCTTGGTGACGTAGAAGAAGCCCGTATCGGCCGAGCTGACGAGCTTGATCTTGACGGTGGTCGGCTTGGCCATGACCGGTTCCTGTGCTGCTAAACGAAAAGAGCGGCACGCGAACGCACCGCTGACAGAAGCGGGCGCATGGCGGACACGACGCCGCATGTCAAGCATCCCCATGCGGTTAACGCCGCTTTTACCCCGCGGGCGCATCCTTTCCGCCACCGGGAGGAACGGATGATGATCGAGCGGGAAGTCATGGAAATCCGGGCGGAACTGGCGCGACGGGTGGATGCCGTGAACGCGCGCGGCGGCGATGCCGCGATGGCGCGCGAGGTGGATGCGATTCGCCGCATCGCGCATTGCAACGGCATGTTGCCGGCGGTGACGGTGGCGCATCTGCTCGAATCGGCGCTGGCGCGCGGGGAGCATGGCGCGCTGGTGCAGGACTGGCTGGCGATGCTTGGCGAGGCCGTGCGCAGCGACCGGCAGGATGCCGCCACGTCCGATGCCTTCGCCGCCGCCTGCCAGGTGCGGTTCTCCTAGCGTCCGATGGACGCCCTTATGGCCGCGCTGGTGCTGGGCGCCCTGTGCCAGCTCGGCGGGCGCACGCCGTGGCTGGCCGCGATCCTGTCCGATCGCTTTCGCCCGCCGGTGGTTATCGCCGCCGCCGCCGCGGCCTTTGCCACCAATTACGCCTTGGGCGCGCTGGCCGGAATCCTGATCGCGCCGATGCTTGCGCCCGAAGCGCGCGACCTGCTGCTGGCGATGGCGCTGATCCTCGCAAGCTTCGGCATATCGTGGCGGCGTAAAGCGCCGGACCGGCTGGCCGGCTGGAAGCTCGGCGCGGCGGGAACGAGCCTGCTCGGCCTTTCGATCATGGCTTTCGGGGACGGGATGCAGTTCATCGCCGTCGCGCTGGCCGCGCGGTCGGCATTGCCATGGCTGGCGGCCGTGGGCGCGACCCTCGGCGCGCTCGCCGTGACGATGCCCGCGATCGCGATCGGTGAGGCGCGCTGGATCGCGCTTCCTCTCCGCGCGATGGCGCTCACCGCCGGCGGCATATTGCTGGTCTCGGGGGCAGTCATAGCGCTGAAATCGATTGCTCTGATCTGATATTCCTGAGGAGCGAATCCCCAACCGATCCGTTATCGCAACGAAATCCACACAGGAGGAACATATGGCAGCCACGGATCCCAAGCTGAAAACCCCGACCGACCTGCAGCGCAACGAAACCAGGTCGGTGGCGGACGCGCTGAACTCGGCGCTGGCGGATTGCTTCGCGCTCTATCTGAAGACCAAGAACTTCCACTGGCACGTCTCCGGCCCGCACTTCCGCGACTATCACCTGCTGATGGATGCGCAGGCCGCGCAGATCCTGGGCGTGACGGATGCGATCGCGGAGCGCGTGCGCAAGACGGGGAACACCACCCTGCGCTCGATCGGCGATGTCGCGCGGCACCAGACGATCGCGGACAACGACCAGGCATTCGTCTCGCCGGAAGCGATGCTGGCCGAGCTGCGCGACGACAATCTCAAGCTGGTCGAAAGCTTTCGCACGGTGAAGGACGCCGCGGAGGAAGCGAAGGACAATGCCACCAGCGGCATCGTCGACGAATGGACCGATCAGGCGGAGGAGCGCGCCTGGTTCCTGTTCGAAGCCACCCGCAAGGGCTGAACGCATAACCTCGGGGGGATCAGATCCCCCCGATCACCGCCGGGCGCCCCGCCGCCTCCAGTGCGGCGGCGAGATCGGCCATGCAGCGCTCCACCTGCGCGGCATCAGGGGAGCGGATCACGAAATTCGCTCCCGTCCGCCCTTCGCGGAAGAAGGGGTAGCTGCCGATCGCCACGCCATCGTGCGTGCGCTCCGTCTCGCCGAGCAGATCGGCCACCTCGCTCTCCGCCACCCAGCAGCCGAGCGTGCCGCTGACCACCGGGCGACCGCCCTGCAACGTGCCGGTCAGCGCGTCGAGCATCCCGGCCGTGATGTGCGGCACGCCCGCCATGATGAAGAGGTTGCCGATGCGGATGCCCGGCGCGCCGGACATGCGGTTCTCGATCAGCTCCGCCCCCTCAGGCACGCGCGCCATGCGCAGCCGCGCGTCGGTAAGCCCGCCGCGCGTGGCGTAATAGCGTTCCAGCACCGCCACGGCCCTGGGATGGTGGACCACGCTTACGCCCAGCGCGGCGGCGATCGCGTCCACCGTGATGTCATCGTGCGTCGGCCCGATGCCGCCGGTGGTGAAGAGATAGTCGTTGCGCGCGCGCAGCGTGTTCACCGCCTCGACGATCGCCTCCTCCCGGTCCGCCACCACGCGGACCTCGGCAAGGCGGATGCCCTGCACGTTGAGCCACAAGGCGATCTGCGCGACATTCTTGTCCTGCGTGCGACCGGAAAGGATTTCGTCGCCGATGACGACGAGGGCGGCGGTCCAGATGCGTTCCTCAACCATGCCCGACCGACATAGCCTCGCCAATCGCGCTCCGCCACGCTATATCGTGGGGCATGACCGAATATGTCACCGTTACCAGCGACGCGCCGCTCGGGCGCGACGGCGCGATCAAGCTGCACGGCCGCGATGCGTTCGAGGGGATGCACAAGGCCGGCCGCCTCGCCGCCGAGACGCTGGACATGATCGTGCCGCACATGGTGCCCGGCGTCTCCACCGCGGAGATCGACCGGCTGATCCACGAGTTCATCGTGAGCAGGGGCGGCGTGCCCGCGACGCTCGGCTATCGCGGCTATACGCACAGCTCCTGCATCTCGATCAACCATGTCGTCTGCCACGGCATCCCGAGCGAGAAGATGCTGAAATCGGGCGATATCGTCAATGTCGACGTCACCCCGATCCTCGACGGCTGGCACGGCGATTCGAGCCGCATGTACCTGATCGGCGAGGTGCCGCTGAAGGCGCGGCGGCTGGTGGACGTCACCTATGAATGCCTGATGCTCGGCATCGAGCAGGCGAAGCCCGGCAACCATATGGGCGACGTCGCCCATGCGATCCAGCATCATGCGGAGGCGCATCGCTATGGCGTGGTGCGCGATTTCTGCGGTCACGGCCTCGGCCGCCTGTTCCACGACGCGCCGGAGGTGGTGCATGTCGGCCGCCCCGGCACCGGGCCTGAGCTGAAGCCCGGCATGATCTTCACGATCGAGCCGATGATCAACATCGGCCGCCCGGACGTGAAGCTGCTGGACGACGGCTGGACGGCGGTGACGCGCGACCGTTCGCTTTCCGCGCAGTTCGAACATTCGATCGGCATCACGGAAGACGGGTGCGAGATCTTCACCCTCTCCCCCGGCGGGCTGGACCGGCCGCCCTACGCCTGAGAAAAGCGCGTGACCTTCGCCGCGACCGGTGGCACGGTCGCGGGCGATGTCAGTCAATATCCAGCGCAATCTGATCGGCGACGAGGGGTTGGTCCCCACCAGCCACGCCGGCCTCACCTTCCCCTTCGGCGATCGCGGGCCGCAGCCGGGGGAATTGCTGGCGCTCGCCGACGGCATATGCTGGTGGCGCGTGCCGATGACCGGGCCGCTGAAGCACGTCAACGGCCTGATCCTGGACGACGGCGAGGGCGAGGCGCTGGCGGTCGACACCGGCACCGCCTCCCCGCGATCGACCGAGGCGTGGAACACGATCCTCGAAGGCCCGCTGGCCGGCACGCGGATCGGCCGCATCCTGGGCACGCATCTCCACCCCGATCACATCGGCCTCGCCGGCTGGCTCTCCCGCCGGTTCGACGATGCGCCGCTGGTGATGACGCGCACCGAATGGCTGATGGCGCGGATGCTTTCCGCCGATGCGCGGCCGGACGTGCCGCAGGAGCAGATCGATTTCTGGCGCGGCGCGGGCTGGGACGAGGCGCAGATCACGCGCGGCGCCTCCTCCGGCTGGTCGAACTTCGCCAAGATGATCTCGCGCCTGCCGCTCACCTACACCCGCATCCGCGATGGCGAGACGATGCGGATCGGCGGGGCGGACTGGCATGTCGTCACCGGGAACGGGCACAGCCCCGAACACGCCTGCCTCGTCGACTACGACCGCCGCCTCCTGATCGCGGGCGATCAGGTGCTGCCGAAGATCAGCTCCAACGTCTCGCTCCACGTCAGCCAGAGCAATGAGGACCCGCTGGGCGACTGGCTCGATTCGATCGCCAAATTCCGCCAGTTGCCGGAAGACCTGCTGGTGCTGCCGGGCCATGGCGACCCGTTCTACGGCCTCCACGCGCGGCTGGACGCATTGGACAGGGAGCATCGCGACCGGCTCGACGCGCTGGTGGACATGATGGCGGACGGGCCGGTCCGCGCGGTGGATTGCTTCCCCAAATTGTTCCGCCGCCCGATCGGGCCGGAAGTGATCGGCATGGCGACCGGCGAGGCGCTCGCCCACCTCCGCCGGCTTGAGGTGGAAGGCCGCACGGTGCGCGAGGCGCGCGACGGCGTGTGGTGGTTCGCACGGTGTTCGTGATGCGCCCTTAGGCGCATGGCGCGGCGCCAGCCCCGAAAATGCATGACAACGCATTTTCCAAACAAGCCCTGATCCCTCTGCTACCATCCGCGCGAAAGACTCGGAGGTTCCCATGACCGATCCGTCGCTGCGCGACCGCGCCGTCCGCCTGTATGACGCCTTCACCCATGAGCATCGCGACCGCCGCACGCTGCTGCGCGAGATGACCGCGCTCGCCGGGTCTGTCGCGGCGGCGGAAGCGCTGATCGCCGGGATCGGCGCGTCGCCCGCCGTCGCCGCGCTCACCGCGCCGGACGATGCGCGCCTGCTCACCCGCGTCGTGAAGGGCAATGCGGCGGGCCATCCCTCCATCGCCTATCTCGCGCGGCCCAAGGCGGGGCGCAGGAAGCTCAGCACGGTGATGGTGATCCACGAGAATCGCGGGCTGAACGATCATATCCGCGATGTCGCGCGCCGCGTCGCCCTGGCCGGTTTCCGCGTGGTCGCGCCCGATTTCCTCGGCCCATGGGGCGGCACCCCCGCCGACGAGGACAAGGCGCGCGAGATGATCGCGAAGGCCGATTACGACGTGGTCATCGCGCAGGGGCTGGCGATGCTGGAGGAGGTGCGCGACGGCGGCAGGGCCGGCCTGATCGGCTTCTGCTGGGGCGGCGCGCTGGTCAACCGGCTGGCGGTGGCGGGCGGCAAGGCGATCGATGCGGCGGTCGCTTATTACGGCCCCGCGCCGGCTCCGTCCGAGGCGACGAAGGTGGAGGCGCCGATGCTGCTCCATTATGCCGGCAAGGACGCGCGCGTCGCGCAGACCGGCGAGCCATGGGTCGTGGCGCTCAGGGCGGCGGGCAAGACGGTGGAAGCCTTCACCTATCCGGGCGTCGACCACGCCTTCAACAACGACACCTCCGCCGAGCGTTACGACAAGGCCGCCGCCACACTGGCATGGGAAAGGTCGATCGCCTTCCTCCACAAATATCTTGACGGCTGACGCGGCACATGTTCTCTTTTTGTTCATAACGAATCGAGAGAGGAGCCAAGGGATGGCCGATCTGACTTTCTACACCAATCCGATGTCGCGCGGGCGGATCGCCCGCTGGATGCTGGAGGAGGTGGGCGCGCCCTACGAAACGGTCGTGCTGGGCTATGCGGATTCGATGAAGGCGCCGGACTATCTGGCGATCAACCCGATGGGCAAGGTGCCCGCGATCGTCCATCACGGCAGCGTGGTGACGGAGTGCGGCGCGATCGTCGCCTATCTGGCCGACGCCTTCCCGCAGGCGAACCTCGCCCCCGCCGCGGAGGAGCGGGCGGATTATCATCGCTGGATGTATTTCGCCGCCGGCCCGGTGGAGGCCGCGACCACCGACAAGGCGATGGGCGTGGAGCCGAACGCCGATCAGCAGCGCATGGCCGGTTACGGCACGCTCGGTCATGTGGTGGACGCGCTGGAACAGGCGGTGAAGGCGCATCCCTATATCGCGGGCGATCGCTTCACCGCGGCGGATGTCTATGTCGGCAGCCAG
>JAYRJH010000176.1:0-4337 GCA_041906415.1 Sphingomonas sp.
CCGCTCCGGACGGCCGCCGTGCATTGCGATGGCATGGAGGCGGGCGCCACGCGCGCCGATGTGGAGGCGTTGTTGGGGCCGTCGCTCGATCGCTGGTCGGGCCGCGCGGTGATGCGCGCCGGATCGATCGCGGCATTCGGCGCGCGGGCGACGGATGCGGGGGGCACGATCACCTTCAAAGGCGATGTGCGCCGCACCGAAGGACGAGCGGATCTGCGCGGCGGCCGATTCTCGCTGTCTGGCGCGTCGGGCGAGGCGCTCGCGTTCGACGGCGCGTGGAGCATCGGTGGCGAGAGGCCCGAAGTCTCCGGCACCGCGCACGCGCGCGGCGTGGCGCTCAGCCGGGCATGGCGCGCGCAGATCGTGCGCGGGGCGGAGGCGGCCGAGGGAACGCCGCTCGCCCCGGCTGCGCGCGGGCTGGCGGAAGCGGCGGTGCGCGCGGCGCGGCGTTTCGATGCAAGCGCGGATGTGAGCGCGGCGGGCGTCTCCAATGTCTCCGCCGATTCCGCCAGTGGCGCGCGCTTGACGCTCGCCCTCTCGCCCGGCCGGATCGATGGCGAGGCGCGCCTTTCGGGCGGCGGCTTTCCAGCGACGCGGATCTTGCTGCGGCAAAGTGCGGCCGATGCGCCTGTCAGTGGCGCGGCGACGATCGCGCCTTATGCCGGCCTTTCGCTCACGCCGGTGGAGTTCGCGGGGACGGCGAAGAGCCTCAGGCTGCGCACATTCGCCACGCTCTCCGGTCCGCTCGGTGACGGCCGCGTCGAGACGTTGCGCGCGCCGCTGGAGGCGATGATCGGGGCGAAGGGCCTGACGCTCAATCCCGGCTGCACGCCCGTGGCGTTTGGCCGGATCGCCACAAGCGGGCTGACGCTCCACCCGGCGCGGATCACCTTGTGCGCCACCGGCCCCGCCCTGCTGTCGGTGCGTGGCGACCGGATCGCTTATGGCGCGCGAATCGCTCCGCTACGGCTGGAGGGCGCGATCGGCTCCAGCCCGCTGGCCTTCACGGCCGATGCGATCGCGTTGCGCGGCAAGGGCTTCGACGCCAGCGGCGTGAAAGCGCGGATCGGGCCGGCGGATCGCCCTACCGCGCTGGACTTCGCGCATTTGGAGGGGAGCTTCGCTGGCGGCGCCTTCCGTGGCGGATCGGGCCGGATCGGCGCGGTTCCGCTGTTGCTGAGCGAAGCGGACGGAAAATGGCGCTTCGCCGATTCCGCGCTCAACCTCTCCGGCGCGCTGACGGTGCGTGATGCGGACCCGGCCCAGCGTTTCCTCCCGCTCGCCGCGCGGGACGTGACGTTGCGGCTCGCCGGCGGCGTCATCACGGTCGGCGGCTTGCTGCGCGATCCGAAGAAGGGCGTGAAGGTCGCCGATGTCGCCATCCGCCACACGCTCGCGAGCGGGAAGGGAAGCGCCCACCTCGCCGTGCCGGGCATCACGTTCGGCAAGGATTTTCAGCCGGAGGAACTGACCCCGCTCACTTATGGCGTGATCGCGGACGTGAACGGCACGGTCACGGGCGAGGGTGATATCGCATGGGACGGCGAACACGTCACCTCCGCGGGCACGTTCCGCACTGCCGGAACGAATCTCGCCGCCGCTTTCGGCCCCGTCACCGGACTGAAAGGGGAAATCCGCTTCACCGACCTGCTCGCGCTGGAGAGCGCGCCGGGGCAGGTGGCGACGGTCGCCTCGATCAATCCCGGCGTGCCGGTGGAAGGCGGGCGGATCGTCTATCAGACGCTGGCCGGCACGCGCATCCGCATCGAAGGCGCGCGCTGGCCGTTCGCGGGCGGCGAACTCACGCTCGATCCCGCGATGCTCGATTTCTCCGTGCCGGAGGCGCATCGGCTCACCTTCCGGGTCAAGGGCGCGGAGGCGGCGCAATTCCTCCAGCAATTCGATTTCAAGAATCTCGACGCCACCGGCACGTTCGACGGGATGCTGCCGATCGCCTTCGACCAGTCCGGCGGCCGGATCGAGGGCGGGCATCTGGTGGCGCGCGAGGGCGGCGGGGGCATCGCCTATGTCGGCGAACTGACCGAAAAGGATCTCGGCGCCTGGGGCAATATCGCGTTCCAGGCGCTGAAATCCCTGCGCTACAAGAGCCTCGACATCGTGATGGACGGCCCGCTCGCCGGCGAGATGGTGACGGAGGTGCGCTTCGCCGGAGTGTCGCAGGGGGAGGGCGCGAAGTCGAACTTCCTGATCCGCCGGCTCCAGAAGCTGCCGTTCGTGTTCAACGTGCGGATCAAGGCGCCGTTTCGCGGGCTGCTCGATTCGGTCGCCTCCTTCTACGATCCCAGGAGACTGATCGAGCGCAACCTGCCCGCGTTGATCCAGCAGCAGCAGCGGCAGGCCGTTCAGCCGCAGGAAAGCGAGAAAATGCCATGAGGAAATGGATGAAGGGAATTGCCGCGATCGTTCTGGCCGGCGGGATAGCGGGATGCGTGAACATCTCCGCGCCGGACAAGCCGATCGTCATCAATCTCAACATCAATGTGACGCAGGAAGTGGTATACCGCCTCGATGGCGAGGCGAAGTCGCTGATAAAGCAGAATCCGGGGATTTTTTAGGCCATGATGAAAAAGACCATCCTGATGCTCACCGCCGCGGCGGCATTGACCGGCCTGTCCGCCGCCGCCTTCGCGCAGCGCGATCCCGCTTATGCCGCCGCCCGCGCGCAAGGGAAGGTGGGCGAGCAGCCCGACGGCTATCTCGGCATCGTCGGCACGCCCACGCCGGAGCTGCGCGCGCTCGTTAATTCGATCAACATCCAGCGCAAGGCCGCCTATACGCAGAAGGCGCAATCCTCCGGCGCCACAGTGGAGCAGATGGCTTTCACCTCCGGCTGCAACCTGATCCAGCAGACCGCGCAGGGCGAGAAATACAGGACGCCCGGCGGCGAATGGGCGACGCGCGGGGCCGGCGCGCCGGAGCGCGATTCGCGCTGCATCTGATCCAGGGCGCGCGCGGAGAGCGCCTTCCCCGACCCGGCCGTTACCAAAGGGTGACGAAGTGTTGACACCCCCGGACCCCCCGGCTAACCGGGCCGGGCCTTGGCGGGCTCGCCCTTTCGGCCTGACTGCGCTTGCCCGTCGCACGGGGAGAGCGCGAATGGCCGGAAACGAGTCCGAACCGGAAGACCTTGGCCAGGATGCGCGTCTGCAATCGCTCGATGAGCGCTTGCGGGTTGCGCAAAAGGACGAGGCGCTTCGGAAAGGCGCGGGCAAAGCGGAAGACGATGCGGGATACCGCCTCGGCAATCGCGTGCTCGCCGAGCTTGTAGGGGGTATGGCTGGCGGCGCGCTGATCGGTTGGGTGATCGATCGCTTCGCCGGAACATCTCCCTGGGGCCTGTTGGTGCTGCTCGCCCTCGGGACGATCGTCGCCTTCAGGAACATCATTCGGATTTCACAGCGCCCGAAGTGATTTCGGGCGCTTTGTTCAAGGATTGAGCGAAGTGGCAGCCGGCGGCAAGATCGATCCGATGCACCAGTTCCTGGTGGAGCCGTTGTTCGGAACCCAGAACTGGTCGATCGCGGGCTATAATGTAGCCTTCACCAACTCGGCCGCGTGGATGTGCGTGGCGACGATCGCGCTGATCGCGTTCATGACCATGGGCACGCGCGGCGCGCTGGTCCCCGGGCGCGGGCAGGTGATGGTGGAGGGCTTCGTCCGCTTCGTGGACAACATGCTCTCCGCGAACGTCGGGCCGGAGGGGAAGCGCTACGTCCCTTATATCTTCTCGCTGTTCATGTTCATCCTGTTCGCCAATGTCCTGGGCCTGCTGCCGCTGGGGCTGTTCGGCATCCATCCGTTCACCTTCACCAGCCATTTCACGATCACCGGCGTGCTGGCGATCATGAGCTTCTCGATCGTGCTGATCGTCGGCTTCTGGCGGCATGGCTTCCACTTCTTCAGCCTGTTCGTGCCGCACGGCACGCCGGTGTGGCTGCTGCCGCTGATCCCGCTGATCGAGTTCGTCTCGTTCATGGTGCGCCCGTTCAGCCTCGGCTTGCGACTGTTCGTCGCGATGACGGCGGGGCACGTGCTGCTGAAGGTGCTGGCGGGCTTCATCATCAATTCCGGCGCGGCGGGGATCGGCCCCGGCCTGTTCGTCGGCGTGCCCTCCTTCGTCCTGATGATCGGCATTTCCGCGCTGGAGCTGCTGGTGGCCGGCATCCAGGCCTATGTCTTTGCACTGCTGACCTCGCTCTACCTGAACGACGCGGTCAACCTGCACTGAGTTTTCCCAAGCGTTTCAACCCTTTCAACACTGGAGTTAATGATATGGATCCCGCAGCCGCCAAGCTCATCGGTGCCGGTCTCGCCGC
>JAYRJH010000176.1:4387-5229 GCA_041906415.1 Sphingomonas sp.
GTTCCTCGAAGGCGCGTTGCGCAATCCGGGCGCGGCCGACGGCCAGCAGGGCCGCCTGTTCATCGGCTTCGCCGCGGCCGAGCTTCTCGGCCTGCTGTCGTTCGTCGTCGCGATGATCCTGATCTTCGTCGCGTAACGAGCTACAGCTTTCCCTTGGGCGGCCCGGCGCGTGACTGATGCGCGCCGGCCCGCCGAGGCAGGACGAACATGCCACAGATATCCCAGCTCGCCGCTACTTATGCATCCCAGATCTTCTGGCTGCTGCTGACGTTCGGCATCGTATTCTTCGTCGTCGGCCGCGGGATGCTGCCGAAGGTGCAGAAGACGATCGATTCGCGCGACAAATCCATTGCCGACGATCTCGCAGCCGCTTCCCGTGCGCGCGACGAGGCCGACAAGGCGGAGGAGGCATGGCGCCAGCGCGACCACGCCAATCGCGAAAAGGCGCAGGCCCTCGTCGCGGAGGCGCGTGCACGTGCCGCCAAGGCGAGCGAGGTGACGCTCCACGCCGCCAACGAGGAGCAGGCGGCGAAGGTTGCGGCCGGCGAAGCGGAAATCCGCGCCGCCACCGCGCGCGCCCTGTCCGAGATAGAGGCGGTCGCCGCCGAGGCCGCGCAGGAGATCGTCTCCCGCGTGTCCGGGGCGTCGGTATCGCTGGATGATGCGAAAGGGGCCGTGAAGGCGGCGATGGCGAATGGCTGATCTGCTTATCCTCTCCGAAGCCGCCGTGGAGGGCGCGGAGCACGCTGCCGACCCGGCGATGTTCGGTGTGCTGAACAGCACCGTCTGGGTGTCGATCGCGATGGTGGTGTTCATCGCGATCGTGATCTGGAAGGGCGGCG
>JAYRJH010000176.1:5239-6485 GCA_041906415.1 Sphingomonas sp.
TCACCGGCATGCTCGACCGGCAGATCGCCGATATCCGCAAGCAGCTCGACGAGGCGAAGACGCTTCGCTCCGAGGCGGAGGCGCTGCGCGATGAATATGCGCGCAAGATCGCCGATGCCGAGAAGAACGCCGCCGAGATGGTGCATCAGGCCGAGCACGAGGCCGAAGCCGTTATCGCGCAGGCGAAGCTCGACGCCGCTGATCTGGTCCAGCGCCGCGCGAAGATGGCGGAGGACAAGATCGCCGCCGCCGAACGCGCCGCGATCGCCGAGGTTCGCGCGAAAACAGCCGACGCCGCCGCGAAAGCCGCCGCCGCGCTGATCGCCGAGCGGCACGGCGCGGATGCCGACAAGGCGCTGGTGAACCATACCATCGCAGGGCTCGCCCGCGCGCATTGAGCGGTTGCGTCAGCGATGCGTTCAGACGGGGCGGTCCTTACAGGCCGCCCTGTTTCATTTGAGGCTATCGAATTCCGAGCCAGCGGAAGGCGCGCGCGATCAATGCGCGACCGTCCTGCGTTATCGGACTGCCATGTGCCATGAGAACCTTATCCGACGGCCATGCGAGGATGCGCTCCAATGCGCCACGGGCAGCGCGCCGATCCACGAAGGCGGCGCGGAATTTCCGGGGCACGGTCGGGGCGGTTCCCGTCATCAGGTCCAACCGCGCGACCAATGCACGCCAGCCGGTGAAGTGTTTTGCCGGGAATTGCTGGATCAGGTCGGTGAACAGCACCGTCCGGCTGGCGCGATGGAAGAACACGACCTCTGTGGTGATGGCATTGCCGCGCACGATAACCTGATCGAGATCGGCGCTCCATCCGGGCGGCGGCGTATCGCCCAAATCGCCATCGAACGCGAAGTCCTTACGACGTTGCCGCAGGCCGGGCGCGGCATGGAAGCTGGCTTGCGGATAGGCCTGCCGCCAGTCCTCCAGAAACAGGTGATGGAGCGAATTGGGCGCGACGACATGGCGCACCTCGCCCAGCGCATCCACCTCCGCCTTGATATCTGGACGGAACGCCACCGGCGACCACACGAAAAGCCTGCCGTCCGCCAACCGGATGAGAGCCATACGAGTGGGATAACGGAAGCCGAACACCTCCGTCTCCGATCCGTCCGCGATCCAGATGTCCGGCCCGAATCGCTGCAATCCGGCCCTGTCCACTCGATTGCCCCTGGGGTTTGCCACTTGGGAAGACATGGTGCGCTGCCTGCTTGTGGAAGGCCAAACAAAAAAAAGCCCG
>JAYRJH010000177.1:0-6469 GCA_041906415.1 Sphingomonas sp.
GGCTTCCTGCATCAGCTTCTTGGCGGCGTCCTTCAGGCCCATCGCGCGGATGCTGGCGGGCTTCGGGCCGACCCACACCAGCCCGGCGTCGATCACGCTCTGGGCGAAATCGGCGTTCTCGGAGAGGAAGCCGTAGCCGGGGTGGATCGCTTCCGCCCCCGCCTGCTTCGCCGCCGCGATGATGCGCTCGCCGACCAGATAGCTTTCGCGCGCTGGCGAGGGGCCGATATGCACCGCCTCGTCCGCCTGCCGCACGTGCAGCGCGTGCGCGTCGGCGTCGGAATAGACCGCCACCGTGCGCAAGCCCATCGCGCGCGCGGTGCGGATGATGCGGCAGGCGATCTCGCCGCGATTGGCGATCAGGAGGGAAGCGATCATGCGGCGGGGCATCCCGTTGTGCGCTGGGTCCATGTGATGTTGAGGATCTTCCATCGCCCGCCCTCGCGCACGAGATCGAAGTGGTTGACGCCGCAATGGTTCACCTTGCCGTCGATCGTGGCGACGTAATCGCTCCAGATCATCGCGATATCGCCGTCGATCTCGACCGCCGGATTGGTGAGCCGTTCGACGAAGCGCGGGCCGCTGTCCGGGATGCCAGTGATGAAGGCGCCCCAGCTCATATGGCGATAGCGGCGCGTGCCGTCGGCATTCTCCACCACCACCTGCGCCGCGCCGTCGGGGCGGAAGAAGGTGAGCGCCTTCGCCTTGTCGCGCGCGGTGAGCGTCTCGAACAGGCTGTTGGCGACGTTGAGCACCTCCTGCTCTTCGCCGGGCGGGGGCAGCGCGGTGCCCTTAACGATCGGGGCGACGGGCGTCACCTGAAGCAGCAGGGCGAACAAGGGGGCGATCATCGTCTCTCCCATCACATGCGGAACACGCCGAAGCGCGGGGTTTCGGGGATCGGTGCGTTGAGCGTCGCAGCGAGCGCGAGGCCGAGCACGTCGCGGGTCTGCGCGGGATCGATGATCCCGTCGTCCCACAGGCGTGCGGTGGCGTGCCACGGATTGCCCTGCGCTTCGTAATCGTCGCGGATCGGCTGCTTGAACGCTTCTGCTTCCTCCGGCGTCCATTTCGCGGCGTCGCGGTGGACGGTGGCGAGCACGCTCGCCGCCTGCTCCCCGCCCATCACGCTGATCCGGCTGTTGGGCCAGGTGAACAGGAAGCGCGGCGAGTAAGCGCGGCCGCACATGCCGTAATTGCCCGCGCCGAAGCTGCCGCCGATCAGCAATGTGATCTTCGGCACGGTCGCCGTTGCGACCGCCGTGACGAGCTTCGCGCCATGCTTGGCGATCCCCTCCGCCTCATATTTTCCGCCGACCATGAAGCCGGAGATGTTCTGGAGGAACAGCAGGGGGATGCGCCGCTGGCACGCCAGTTCGATGAAATGCGCCCCCTTCACCGCGCTTTCGCTGAACAGCACGCCGTTGTTGGCGAGGATCGCGACCGGCATCCCCCAGATATGCGCGAAGCCGCAGACGAGGCTGGTGCCGTAGAGCGCCTTGAACTCGTGGAACTCGCTGCCGTCGACCAGCCGCGCGATCACCTCATGCACGTCATAGGGCGCGCGCACGTCCTGCGGGATGATGCCGTAGAGATCGTCGGCGGCGAACTTGGGCGGGCGCGGGGCGCGCAGGTTGATCGCGGCGGGCGTCTCCGGCTGGAGGGTGGAGACGATATCGCGCACGATCGTCAGCGCATGCTCGTCATTCTCCGCGACATGATCGACCACGCCGGACTTGCGGCCGTGCGTCTCCGCGCCGCCAAGCTCCTCGGCGGAGATTTCCTCGCCCGTCGCCGCTTTCACCAGCGGCGGGCCGGCGAGGAAGATCGTGCCCTGATTGCGCACGATCACCGTCTCGTCCGACATGGCGGGGACGTAAGCTCCCCCTGCCGTGCAGCTTCCCATCACGCACGCGATCTGCGGGATGCCCCTGGCGGACATATTGGCCTGATTGAAGAAGATACGCCCGAAATGCTCGCGATCGGGGAACACCTCGGCCTGATGCGGCAGGTTCGCGCCGCCGGAGTCCACGAGATAGATGCACGGCAGCCGGTTCTGGTCGGCGATCTCCTGCGCGCGCAGGTGCTTCTTCACGGTGAGGGGATAATAGGTGCCGCCCTTCACGGTCGCGTCGTTGCACACGATCATGCATTGTCGGCCGGAGACGCGGCCGATGCCGGCGATCATCCCCGCGCCGGGCACCTCGCCTTCGTAGAGGTCGAAGGCGGCGAGCTGGCCGATCTCAAGGAATGGCGAGCCGGGATCGAGCAGCCGCTCGACGCGATCGCGGGGCAGGAGCTTGCCGCGCGCGGTATGACGCTCGCGGCTCTTCGCGTTGCCGCCCAGCGCCGCCTTCGCCACATCGGCGCGCAACGCCTCGGCCAGCGCGCGATTGTGCTCTGCATTGGCGCGGAAATCGGCGCTCTCCGCCGACAGTCTGGTATCAAGGACAGGCGCGCTCACGCCGCGCCCACCAGTTCGCGGCCCACCAGCATCCGGCGGATCTCGTTGGTCCCCGCGCCGATGTCGAGCAGCTTGGCGTCGCGCCAATAGCGTTCGACCGGCCAGTCCTTCGTATAGCCCGCGCCGCCCAGCGCCTGGATCGCCTCGCCCGCCACCTTCACGGCGCTTTCCGACGCGAGCAGGATCGCGCCCGCCGCGTCGAAGCGGGTGGTGCGCCCGGCGTCGCACGCCTTCGCCACCGCATAGACATAGGAGCGCGCCGAATTGAGCGCGACATACATGTCCGCTACCTTGCCCTGCATGAGCTGGAACGCGCCGATCGGCTTGCCGAACTGCTTCCTCTCGCGGACGTAAGGAAGAACCACGTCGAGGCACGCCTGCATGATGCCGAGCTGGATGCCGGACAGCACGACGCGCTCGTAATCGAGGCCGCTCATCAGCACGCCGACGCCGCCATTCTCCGGCCCCATGACGTTCTCGTCGGGCACGAAGCAATCATCGAACACCAGCTCGGCCGTCGGCGAGCCGCGCATCCCCAGCTTGTCGATCTTCTGCCCGATCGAGAAACCGGGGAAATCCTTCTCGATCAGGAAGGCGGTAATGCCGCGCGATCCGGCGTCCGGGGTCGACTTGGCATAGACGACCAATGTGTCGGCATAGGCCGCGTTGGTGATCCAGAATTTCGTGCCGTTGAGCCGCCAGCCGCCGTCCACCCTGTCGGCGCGCAGCTTCATCGACACCACGTCCGACCCGGCCGATGCCTCCGACATGGCGAGGCTGCCGACATGCTCGCCGGAAACCAGCTTCGGCAGGTATTTGGCCTTCTGCTCGGGATTGCCCCAGCGGCGGATCTGGTTGACGCACAGGTTGGAGTGCGCGCCGTAGCTCAGGCCGATCGAGGCCGAGGCGCGGCTCACCTCCTCGCAGGCGACGACATGATCGAGATAGCCGAGGCCGAGGCCGCCATATTCCTCCTCCACCGTGATGCCGTGCAGGCCGAGCGCGCCCATCTCCGGCCACAGATGGCGCGGGAAGGAATCGTCGCGATCGATCTCGGCGGCGATCGGGGCGATCCGGTCGCTGGCGAAGCGCCGCGTCGTGTCCCGGATCATGTCGGCCGTCTCGCCGAGTGAATGGAGGTCGTCCACCGTATTTCCTCTCCGAATGGCTTTCGCCCTGTGTAGCGGGCGCGGGCGCGCGAGGAAAATTGAAAGGGCGCGCGGCACATTATAGATGACGTCTATGATCGACCGCTATCTGCTGCGCTATTTCCTCGCGATCATCGACCAGGGCAATTTCTCGCGCGCCGCCGCGTCATGCAACGTCTCGCAGCCGACGCTCTCCGCCGGGATCGCCAAGCTGGAGGCCTCGCTCGGACGGCCCCTGTTCACGCGCACCAATCGCCGCGTCGCGCTGACGGAGGCGGGCGCGCGGCTCGTCGCCCGCGCGCGGCGGATCGAGGCGGAGTTCGCGCTGGCCGAGCGGGAGGCGGGCGCGGCGCGGGTCGCGGGGCGCCTGCGGATCGGTGTGCTGGCGAGCGTGCCGACGCGCTGGATCGCGGCCTTCGTCGCCGCGATTCCGCGCGGCGGCGACGAGGTGGAACTGGTCGAGGGCCGCGAGCGCGAGCTGATCGACCAGTTGACGCGCGGCCGGATCGACGTGGCGCTCACCATCCTGCGTGGCAGCCCGCGCTTCGCGGCGCGGTCGATCCTCACCGAGCCCTATATGCTTGCGCTCGCCGCCGCGCATCCGCTCGCCGCGCGGGAGGAGATCGCCGGGGAGGATCTGGCGGACGAGCCGATGATCGTCCGCCGCCATTGCGAGCTTCTCGGCGAAACCAGCCGCCATTTCACCGCGCGGGGCGTGCGGCCTTTCTTCCCGGCGCGCACCACCGGCGACGATCGGGCGCGCGCGCTCGTGGCCGCCGGGCTGGGGATCACCGTGGCGCCGGCGTCATTCGGGGGCGATGGCGTGGCGATGCGGCCGCTCGCGGAGTTCGGCCACGCGCGCGAGCTGGGGATACTGGCGGCGGACGCGGCGCTGCTCGCGCACCCGCTGGTCGAGCGGCTGGTGGAGGAGGTCGGCCGTTAGGAGGGGAGCCTATCCGATATCGCTCTGCGCGATCGGCACGATCTTGATCTCCACCCGCCGGTTCTGCGCGCGGCCTTCCTCGGTTTCGTTCGACGCGATCGGCTGCGTCCTGCCGAATCCGCGCGTCGCCACCCGCGCTGCCTGCACCCCGCGCGATTCGAGATAAAGCGCCACCGCCGCGGCGCGGCGTTCCGACAGTGCCTGGTTATAGGCGTCGGCGCCGGTCGAATCGGTATGGCCGTAAATGTCGATATAGGTGCGGTTGTTCGCCGGATCGGAAAGCACGTCCGCCACCTTGTCCAGCGTCTGCTGGAAACGCGGCTCCACCGTGGCGCTGTTATGGGCGAAATTCACGCCCGAGGGGATGTTGAGCAGCAGGTCGTCGCCCTGGCGCACCACCTGCACGTCGGTGCCCGCGGTGCGCTGGCGCAGCTCGCGCTCCTGCTTGTCCATATAGGCGCCGATCGCCGCGCCCGCGATGCCGCCAAGCCCCGCGCCGACGATCTTCTCCGTCCGGTCATGCCGCCCGCCGACGAGATCGCCGAGCAGATAGCCGCCCAGCGCTCCGCCGATCCCGCCGATCGCCGTCTTGGAGATGCGCTGCTGCCCGGTTTCGGGATCGGTGGTGCAGGCGGCGGTGGCGGTCGCCAGCATCGCGGCGAGAATCAGCTTCGAACCAAAAGACATCTTAGACCCCTGTGTCCCCCATGTGGCGGGATGAACAACCGCCCGCGCGGCTTGTTCCGCATGGGACGTTGAGACAGCGGTTGTCGCGGCGGCGTTTTCCCGTCAAGACAGGAACGATCATGTTACCGCCGTTCCCCTGGTTCGACGTCCTAATCATCCTGGCGCTGGTGGCGCTGAACGGCGTGTTCGCGATGAGCGAGCTGGCGATCGTCTCCGCGCGCAAGGCACGGCTGGAGGCGATGGCCCGCACCGGCAGCGCCGGCGCGCGCGCGGCGGTGACACTGGCGGCCGATCCGGGGAAGTTCCTTTCCACGGTGCAGATCGGCATCACGCTGATCGGCGTGCTCGCGGGCGCCTATTCCGGCGCGAGCCTCGGCCATCCCACCGCCGCGCGGCTGGAAGCGATGGGGCTGGGCCACAATGCGGCCGAAAGCGCGGGCTTCGCGCTGGTGATCGGGCTGACCACCTTCGCCTCGCTGATCGTGGGCGAACTGGTGCCCAAGCAGATCGCGCTCCGCTCGCCGGAGCCGATCGCGGCGGCGCTGGCGATCCCGATGACATGGCTCGCGCGGTTCACCAAGCCGATCGTGTGGCTGCTCGATTCGACCAGCGGCCTCGCTTTCCGCCTGCTCGGCCTGAATCGCGAAAGCGAGGATCAGGTGACGGCGGAGGAACTGCACCTGATCGTCGCCGAAGCCTCCAAGTCCGGCGTGATCGAGGAGCATGAGCGCTCGATCATCTCCGGCGTGGTGCGGCTGGCCGACCGCCCGGTGCGCGAGGTGATGACGCCGCGCACCGATGTGGACTGGCTCGATGTGAGGCTGGACGACGCGGGCGTGCGCGCCGCGCTGATCGACGCCTTCCACAGCCGCCTGCCGGTGGCGGAAGGGTCGATCGACGCGGTGATCGGCGTGGTGCAGTCGCGCGACATCGCGGCGGCGCTGGCGCGCGGGGAGACGCTCGACCTGCGCAGGCTGGTGCGCAAGGCGCCGGTGGTGGTGGACCAGATCGACGCGATGGACGCGCTCGACGCGCTGCGCCGCGCGGAAGTGCCGATGGCGCTGATCCATGACGAATACGGCCATTTCGAAGGGATCGTCACCCCCGCCAACCTGCTCGCGGCGATCGCGGGCGAGTTCGCTTCGGATGCGGATGAGGAGGATGGCCCCTCGATCGTGGAGCGCGAGGACGGCTCGCTGCTCGTCGCCGGCACCACGGCGGCGGACC
>JAYRJH010000178.1:0-6461 GCA_041906415.1 Sphingomonas sp.
CAGCCATGTCCGCGCGGCGAGCTTCGTGGAGTTCGGCCGCCTCTCCAGTCCGCCGGACCCGCGCAAATGGGCGCGGCTGCGCGCGCATGTCGCGGCGCTCGGCCTGCCCTTCGCGCCGCCGGGGGAGCAATGGATCGGCGCGCGGCCGACCCTGCCGGATTACCTGCCCGCGATCGGGCGCAGCCGCCGCGCGGGGAACCTGTTCCACGCCTTCGGCCACCAGCATCTCGGCCTGACGCTTGGCCCCGCGACCGGCGAGGCGATCGCCGCGCTGATCGCCGGGGACGCGCCCGTGCCCGATCTCGCGCCCTTCGACCTAGCGCGTTTCGGCTGAATCAGTCGAGATAGGCGGCGATGTCCTGATACAGCTTGCGGGACACGCGCACGCCATCGGCAAGGCTGCGCGCCCGCGCCTCGTAGCGGCGCTGCGAGGGGAGGCGCGCGCCCTGGGCGACGATGCCTTCGAACAATTGCTCCGCCCGTGCTAGATGCTCCGCCGCGTCCGGCCCGAGGAAGCGGGCGGGATCGATCGCGACGATCAGCTCGCCGCCGCGCGGGGAGGAGCGGGTGCCCTCATCGTCGGCGAGCGATTCCGCGCTCGTCATGTCCCCGATCAGCGGGCCGGCGATCAGCTCCACCATCGCCGACAGCGCGGAGCCCTTGTGCCCGCCGAAGGTGAGCATCGCGCCCGCCATGGCGGCGGCGGCATCGGTGGTCGGGCGCCCTTCCGGGTCAAGCCCCCAGCCGAGGGGGATCGGCTTGCCCGCGCGGCGGTGCAGCTCGATCTCGCCGCGCGCCACCGCGCTGGTCGCGAAATCGAACACGAACGGATACCCGCCCGGGCGAGGCCAGCCGAAGGCGATCGGATTGGTGCCGAACAGCGGCCTCGTCCCCCCGGCCGGCGCAACCCACGCATGGCTGGGCGTGAAGGCGAAGGCGACCAGCCCGGCGCGCGCCAGTTCCTCCACCTCCGGCCAGAGCGCGGCGAAATGCACGCAATTGTTGAGGCCGAGCGCGGCGATGCCGCAAGCCCGCGCCTTTTCGACCAGCACGGGCCGCCCCACCTCGAACGCAAGCTGGGCATAGCCGCGATCGCCGTCCACCCGCGCCAGCGCCGGGGCCATGTCGTGCAGCACCGGGGCGGCGTCCAGCGCCACCTTGCCTGCGCGGATCGTCTGCGCGCAGTTGAGCAGGCGGTAGATGCCGTGCGCGCCGCATTCGTCGCGCTCGCCGGCCACGATCGTCTCGACCACCGGGCCGATCTGGCGCTCCGAAAGGCCGAGCCGCGCGAGCACGCGCCGCCCGAAATCGCGAACCTCGTCCAGCGAGAGGGCGATCGTTTCGTCCGTCATCATTTCATCCTGCCGGTTGCTGCGGGCGGGGCCGCGCCGAAGATCGTGTGATCGGGCAAGGCCGCGAGATCGACGATCCGGCCGCGCGCGATCACCATGTCCAGCGCACGGATCGCGTGGATATCGGCCAGCGGATCGCGGCCCAGCAGGACCAGGTCGGCGATCTTGCCCGGCTCGATCGTGCCGAGATCCTTTGCCATGCCCGCCGCGCGCGCGCCGTTGCGGGTGGCTGCGGTGATCGCCTGCATCGGCGTCATGCCCAGTTCCACCAGCCCCTCGATCGCGCGCAGGCTGCCCTCGCCCGGTTCCTGCTCCGGCGGCTTGGGCGCGCGGCGGAATTCGGGCGCGTCGCCCAGATAATTGTCGGTGGCGATGGTGACGACGCACCCGGCGCGGATCAGCCGCTCGGCATTGCGGCGCTGGATCTCCTCCTCCTCACCCGTCTCGGCCGCACGGCGGCGTTGCTCGGCCGAGGTAAGCGGGGCTGGGGCGGAAGCCAGCCGCGCCAGTGCCGCCGCGCGCCGCGCCACCTGCTGCCTGCGCAGGTCGCCCGTCACCATGTTCGACCGCATCGCGCACAGCGCCTGTCGGCGGACGATCAGCGCGATCAGGTCGTCCGGCAGGTCGCGGCTGTTCAACTCGGGGTGCTGGATCACGTCGGTGCCGGCTTCCACCGCCAGCCTGAGTCCCTCCGGCGTGGTGGCGTGGGTGTCCACCATCCGCCCGCGCCGGTGCGTCTCCTCCACGATCACCGCCTGCTGGCGCGGCGAGAAGCCGATCAGCGAGGGGCGGGCATTGTGGCTGGTGCCGCCATATTTCACGAAGTCCACGCCCTTATCGAGATAGGCGCGTATCGCGGCGCGCAGCTCCTCCGGCGTCATGTCCACCAGCTCCTCGCCCACGCCCTGCGCGACGAGATCGTTCCATTTCTCCTGGAACAGGCTGAGGTCGCTTTCCTTGCTGAGGGAGAAGGTGAGCGAGAACGGCCCGCCCCAGCCGACGATGTTGCCCGCCACCAGCAGGCGCGGGCCGGCCACCTCGCCGCGCGCGATCCGGTCCCGCACCGCGATCAGCGGAGGCAGCAGGCCATAGCTGTCGCGGATCGTGGTGACGCCCGCCTTCAGGTGGCGCTGCGCGAATTCGGTCGCCAGTTCCTCGTTGCGGTCGGCATATTTGGCGGAGGTGTCGCGGCGGTTGGGGTTGCCGTAGACGGTGGCGTGGACGTTGCTGTCGATGAAGCCCGGCAGCAGGAACCTGCCGCGCCCGTCGATCACCCGCGCGTCCGCCGGGGGCCTGCCCGTGTCGCGGGCGATCGACAGGATGCGCCCGTCGGCGATGCGCACGGTCATCCCGCTTTTCGGCGGCGCGCCGGTGCCGTCGATCACCGTGACGCCGGTGATGGCGATCGCGCCGCCTTCCGCCGCCGGTGCCGCCGCCGCGCCGAATCCGGCGGTCGCCGCGAGCGCCGCCGTCAGCAGGCCGAGGCAGCGCCGGCGCATGTTCCGTGCGATCCGCATTTCGCCCCCTCCTTTTTGCGTCAAATGCGATTGTTACGCCGAGCAATACGTATATCGTATACGTGTTCGCAAGAAAGGGGAAATATGTCCGCAACCCGCCCGGACACGAAGGAGCGCACACTGCTGGGCCATCCGCCCGGCCTGTTCGTGCTGTTCTTCACGGAGATGTGGGAGCGCTTTTCCTATTATGGGATGCGCGCGCTGCTGATCTTCTACCTGATCGAACATTGGGGGTTCGCGGACGACCGGGCCTATGTCGTCTACGGTTCCTATACCGCGCTGGTCTATGTCGCGCCGGTGATCGGGGGGTATCTGGCCGATCGGTGGCTGGGGGCGAACAAGGCGATCGGTTACGGCGCCGCGCTGCTGGTATGCGGACACGCGCTGCTGGCGCTCGAGGCTGACAAGGCGCGTGACGGGATCGGGCTGTTCTGGGCCGCGCTGTCGTTCATCATCGTCGGCACCGGCTTCCTGAAGGCCAATATCTCCGTGCTGGTCGGCGATCTCTACGCGCGGTCCGACGTGCGGCGGGAGCCGGGGTTCACGATCTTCTATGTCGGGATCAATGTCGGCGCGGCGCTGGGGCCGATCGTCGCGGGCTATCTGGGGCAGACGGTCGGCTGGCGCTGGGGATTCGGGGCGGCCGGGCTGGCGATGGCGGCGGGGCTGGGGGTGTTCCTGTGGGGTCGGCCGCTGCTCGCGGGGCGGGGCGCGCCGCCGCCCGCGGCGGATCTCGACGCGCGGCGGCTGGGGCTTCGCCGCGAGCAATGGATCTATCTCGCCGGGCTGGGTGGCGTCATGGCGATATGGTGGCTGATCCAGTTCCAGCAGCTCGTCGGCCTCGCGCTGGGCGCGGGCGGGGCCGGCGTGGTCGGCTATATCCTGTTCACCGCGGTCTTTCGCCTGCCCGCCGTGGAGCGCAACCATATCCTGCTCGCGCTGGCGCTGATCCTGCTGTCGATCCTGTTCTGGGCCTTTTACGAGCAGGCGGGGTCGTCACTGAACCTCTATACCGCGCGGCATGTCGACCGGCGGCTGTTCGGCGTGGAGATGCCGGCGTCGGTGTTCCAGTCGCTCACCGCGATCAACATCGTGATCTTCGGGCCGGTGCTGGCATGGCTGTGGCTGCGCCTCGCGCGGCATGGGCGGGAGCCGTCGGCGCTGGCGAAGTTCGGCATCGGGCTGGCGCTGCTGGGCGCGGGATTCCTCGTGCTGGCGGCCGGCGCGCGGGCGGCGGGCGCTGCGCCGACGCCGCTGGTCTTCATCGTGCTGCTCTATCTCTGCCATACGCTCGGCGAGCTGTGCCTGTCGCCGACCGGGCTGGCGGCGATGAGCCGGCTGGCCCCGGCGCGGATGGCGGGGCTGCTGATGGGCACATGGTTCTTCGCCTCCGCCACCGGCAATTTCGCCGCCGGCCTGATCGCCCGCACAATAGGAACCGGTGCCGAAGGGCAGGCGATCGCGACCTTTTCCACGGTCGGATGGACCGCCGCCGCAACCGGCGTCATGGTGGCGCTGCTCGGCTCCCGCCGGCTCTATGCCCGGTTCCGTAGCGCCGCGTAGCGATCGGGCAGGGTGAAGCCGAAGCCCAGCGGATCATGGCGGTCGATGGTGAAGGTGGCGGTGCCGGTGAAACTGGCCTGCCCGGCGACGCGCACCCGCACGGCGGGCATGTCGCCCGTCATTGCTTCGTCAACCACCTCCGCCGTAAAGGGAATACCGGTCGGCCCATGAAAATCGCGGCGGATGCGCGGCCCGATCAGCCCCTTCGCATGATCTGCGGCCATGCGCGCGGTGACGCCGCTGCCGGTCGGGCTTCGGTCCACCTGCCCGTCGGCGAAGACGCAGAGGTTCCAGGTCGGCGCTGGCGGCGGCGCGTCGTCGGTCAGGATCGTGCCATAGAGGAAGCCGAGATCGCCGGCGTCCGGGTGGACGATGTCGAGCGTCCGCCGGCCTTCCTCCGTGATCGCCTTGCCGGCCGCGACCAGTTGCTCCAGCGGGGTTTCGAAGAAATCCAGCCCGATCCGCGACGAAGGCAGCACCGTGTAGAAGGCGCCGCCATAGGCGAGGTCGCAGGCGACCTTCCCCAATCCCGGCACGTCGAGCAGCACGTCGCGCCACGCGAGGAAGGCGGGAACGCTGTCGAACGCGGTGCCCGCCACATGCCCGTCCTCCACCGTGCAGCGCAGGCGGACGAGGCCGCAAGGCAATTCGATCGCGAAGCGCGTCTCCGGCCCCGTCACGGCTACGCGGCCGCTTTCGACCAGCCATTTGCCCAACGCGATCGTGGCATGGCCGCACATCGTGCTGTAACCCTCGTTATGGGTGAACAGCGCGGCGAACACCGCCTCCGGGTGCGTGGGGGCGACCGGGATGACGCCGTACATGTCCGTATGGCCGCGCGGCTCCAGCATCAGCGCGCGGCGCAACGCATCATGCTGTGTCTGCGCCTCGCGCCTCTTGTCGAGGATCGTCGCGCCGGAGAGGGCGGGATACCCCTCCACCACGATCCGCACCGGCTCGCCCGCTGTGTGCATGTCGACGACTTTCAACCGGGTGATCGTCCCGTCCGGCATTGCATCCCCTTCCTGCGCTTCCGGCGGATTGTCCTCCGTCGATCGGCCGTTGACAACCGGCAAGGTCAATATATCGTATCCAGTATACCATAAATCTTTCGGACGACCGCGTGATGAAGGAGAGAGGGATGAGAACCATTTCGACCGGCGCCCTGGCGGCGGCCCTGTGTCTTGCGCTCCCGGCCGGGTTGGTCGCCACGCCCGCATTCGCTGCATCGGCGGCGGCCCCGGCACCAGGCAGCGCCGATGCGCGGTTGAAGGCGATCTATGACGCCGAATGGACCTGGCGGCAGAAGGAGCTGGCGCGGGACGCGGATGAGGATTCGCCCAGCGCCCCCACCGATCACCTGCCCCGCGTCGACGCCGCCACGCAGGCCCGGCACCTCGCTTACTGGAACAACGTGCTGGCCGAGCTGGCGAAGATTCCGCGCGATCAGCTCTCGCCGGAGGAGCGGGTGAATGCGGAGGTGTTCGAGACGATCATCATCGGCTTCGTCAACGACATCCGCTTCAAGATCTATGAAGCGCCGTTCAACGCGGACACGTTCTTCTGGACCGGCTTCGGCCCGCGCGGCGGTTTTTCGGATGAGAAGGGCTATGAGCTGTATCTCGGCCGGCTGAAGGACGTGCCGCGCTATTTCGCGGAGCAGACCGACAATATGCGCGCCGGTCTGAAGCGCGGCTTTACCGTGCCGAAGGTGGCGACCATCGGCCGCGACAAGACGATCGAGCCATATACCAAGGCCGACGACAGCAACCCCCTGTTCCTGCCGTTCCAGCAGATGCCGTCGAATATCCCGCCCGCCCGGCAGGAGGAGTTGCGGGCGCAGGCGCGCGCGATCATCAACGGGCAGGCGGTGCCTGCCTATGTGAAGCTGCTGGGCTTCATGCGCGACGTCTACATGCCCGGCGCGCGCACCGACATCGGCGCATCCAGCCTGCCCGACGGTAAGGCCTATTATCAGGCGATGATCGAGAAGTTCACCACGCTGAAGAAGACACCGGAGGAAATCCAC